>CAYPHN010000436.1:0-2461 GCA_964410265.1 uncultured Flavobacteriaceae bacterium
AAACAAGGATATCTCACTAATTTATAGAATTTTAAACAACTAGTTTTTACCAATTTGAAAATATTCAAATCCCTTTTTTTCTAATTTTAAATTGCTATACTGATTTCTGCCATCAAAAATAATAGGATTTTTCATTTGTACTTTTAATTCTTCAAAATCGGGTGAACGAAACTCTTTCCATTCGGTTAATAAAATCATCGCATCTGCATTTACTAAAGTTTCATATTTAGAATTATAATAAGTAATATTTTTTGTATTCTTTAAATAATATTTTTCCGATTCCTTCATTGCTTTGGGGTCATAAGCCTGAATTTTAGCACCTCGTTTTACCAAATCTTTAATAATATAAATTGCAGGTGCCTCTCTCATATCATCTGTACCTGGTTTAAACGCCAAGCCCCATAAAGCAAATACTTTCCCTTTGAGGTCGCTTCCAAATCGTTTAATCACTTTATTTGCGATGATCATTTTTTGGCGATTATTTACTTCTTCAACGGATGCTATTAACTGGGCATCATATCCTTTATCTTCAGCAAATTTCTTCAATGCTTTAACATCTTTAGGGAAACAGGAACCTCCATACCCGCTACCTGGATATATAAAACTATAACCTATTCTCGAGTCTGAACCAATTCCAATCCTTACCTGATTTACATCTGCATTAACCAATTCACAAATATTCGCAATTTCATTCATAAATGATATTTTTGTTGCCAGCATGGCATTCGCAACATATTTTGTCATTTCTGCCGACCGAATATCCATAGTAATAATTCGATCATGATTGTGGGTAAAAGGCGAATACAGATCTTTCATTTTTTCAAAGGCAAGTTCATTATCCGCTCCAATTACTATTCTATCTGGCTTCATAAAATCTTCAATAGCGGCACCTTCTTTTAAAAATTCAGGATTTGAAACGATATGAAAATCAATATTTAAATCTCTTTTTTTAAGTTCATCTTGAATAGTTCCTTTTACTTTGTCACCCGTACCAACAGGAACAGTTGATTTATCAACAATAATAATTGGATTTTTCATCTCTTGTCCTATTTGTTTAGCAACACCTAAAACATATTGTAAATCTGCAGATCCATCTTCGCCCATAGGCGTACCAACAGCAATAAAAACTATTTCGGCATTTTTTAAACCATCATTCAAATTGGTACTAAAATGCAAACTTTTATTCGCTACATTTTTTAAAACCATTCTTTCTAATCCAGGTTCAAAGATTGGAACAATCCCTTTTTTTAAATTCGCTATTTTATTTTTATCTATATCAATACAAGTAACATTATTTCCCATTTCAGAAAAACATGTTCCTGTTACCAATCCAACATATCCTGTTCCTATAACTGTTAAGTTCATATTATTTTTTATCTATTTTACCCTGTAGGAATTGGGTGATTTTGTAATTTTCTTAAAAAACTAAGCGGAATATTTACATTAAAACAACTACCTAAAGCATCTATTTTTACAATGACACGATGGTTGTTTCCTTCTTTTATACAAGTTGCTATTAATCCTAAGAAAGGGCCATTTATTACCTCAACTGCATCTCCTTTAGAAACATGAATACAATTAGAAATATCTTTACTGTCACTATTGTCACTTAAAATTCGTAGGTTTTCAATTTCAACTTCTCTAATCTTGGCAGGTTTACCTAAATGTTTTAAAACGTTTACTGTTCCCGGAATAGGTAGGGTTTTAATTAAGTCTTTTTCAGGCAAGCTAACAAATACATAAGAAGGTATTAACGGAATTACTACTGTTTTTTTGCGATCGCTCCATTGTCTTACTGTTTTAATTAATGGGAGAAAGGCTTCTATCCCTTCATTTTCCATTCTTTCAAAAACTTTTTTCTCTGCTCTCGTTTTGGTATAAATTGCATACCAGTAATTAATTTCTTCAGGTTTACTCGAATTCATAAATTTTAATTTTTTAATATTAAACTAATCATGTATAAGAGTATTTTGGTTTGTTTGGCAAATATAAATATTTAATACTTTTATTTTTTTATTTTTGAGTATTATTATCAATTATTATTAAACAGTTAAACACAAGATAAATTGTCTAAAATTATCATATCATTAACCAACGATCTTGTTACGGACCAAAGGCTAAAAAAAATTTGTGATTCTTTGCAAAGTATTGGTTATGAAATCACCCTTATCGGAAGAGAACTACCTAATAGCTTACCTATTTCAAGAAAATATAAAACTATTAGAATGCAACTCCTTTTTAAAAAAGGATTTCTATTTTATGCTGAGTATAATCTACGATTATTTTTTAAATTACTTTTTCTAAAAAAAGATGTTTTATTGGCCAATGATTTAGATACTTTACTCCCAAACTACCTCATTAGCAAAATTTTATCAAAAAAATTGGTATATGATAGTCATGAATTATTTACAGAAGTTTATGAATTAATTACCAGACCTAAAATTAGAATGGTTTGGTTACA
>CAYPHN010000437.1:0-2443 GCA_964410265.1 uncultured Flavobacteriaceae bacterium
ATTGGTAATTTAACAATAAAATTCGAGTCTCTGTAAATCTTAATATTAGTTTTTAGTAGTATTTCGTATCGTTTAGATAGGTTTAACAACCCATTTCCTGTACTTTCTTCTAAACTACTTCTAGGTTTTATTTTATTTTCAACACTAATATACTCATCGTCATTATAAATTTTGACTTTTAAAGGTGTGCTTTCTGAAATCTCATTGTGTTTTACAGCATTTTCAACTAACAATTGTAATGAAAGTACTGGTATTTTAGTTTTATTAGCATTAATAGTAAGTGTGTTAATTATCTCAAATCTATTACCATATCTCATATTAATTAAATATACATAGGTATTTAAAAATTCTAATTCTTCTGCTAAAGTTACCAAACCTTTTTCGCTACTTTGTAAAATATAACGGTACATAAAAGAGAGTTTATCTACAAAATCGGTAGCCTTTTCTGGGTTTTTACGAATTATTGAATTCAATGTGTTTAAAGAATTAAATAGAAAATGTGGATTTACTTGGTTTTTTATGGCTACTAATTCGCTTTTAATTTTCTCTTGTTTGAGTTGTTCCTTTTCAATAGCGTCATTTTTACTTCTGAGTTGCAGTTTTAATATAAATGCTATAAACAATAACACTAGGAGTACAATTACCCAACCAAAGGTTTGTGTAGATTGTTCTTGTTGAGAAATTTCGATTCCAAATAAAAATTTATAAAGAGGAATAAAAGTGATATGGAATACTGCAACTATACTACTATTGAAAATTACCCATAAAAAAGGTTTCATAATTTTCTTAGCCTTGTTTTTAATATTATTGATTAAGGCATCTAACCATTCCAGATTAAATTTTAAAGCCAGCCAAGAAAAAAAAGCAAAAAAGAAAAAATGCAATATCCAATCACCAATAGTTGCTTTCGTAAACTCAGAGTTTGCTGTTACAACAAGCCCAAATAGCTCTAAGAGGCGAAAGGAGTTTATAAATAACGCAACTAGACCTGCCAGCAATAAAATGGTTGATTCTTTGATTTTGGTTGATAAGGGTTTCATTAATTATAGATTGAACTCGTCTTTAAATTTTTATACATAATCATACTTTTTAAAATATTCTAAGATATCTTTCTTCCATCTTCTCATTGTAAAACGTTTTCATTTTATTCGATAAAAAAGATTTATCAATCCACTTTATTGCCCTTGATTTTAATTTATAAAACCTTTTAAAAACACCTTGTATTTGTTTTGTGGTAAGTCCTAAATTATCTCCTAAATATTCAAAATCTATCTTTTCTAATCTATTTTTTCTTCCATTTAAGGTCAACGCCATTTCTTCATTATCTTCTGGGTTTATAATGGTTGTATTTAATAGATCATAAGCGGGTGCTAATGACCAACCAGTACGAGTTTCTATCATAGAAAAGTTCTTTAAATGCATGTCATTATTACCTATAAGAAAACTAAATAAGGTCAGTTCAAAAAAGAACAACTTATCTAATAAAGTGTTACTGGAGTAATTACCCAATGCCTTACCTATCTTTTCAGAAGAACTTTTGTATTTATCATAGGCTTCTGTTATTTGAAACATGTCTAACATATGTTTTTTTTCGCCCTTTTCCCCTCTGTCTATTCGCTTAGTGATATACGATAGCTCTCCCGATTGTAAACGGATTAAAGAAGAAGGTACAGTTTGAATTCCAAAAGATTCTGCGATGCGCATGGTGAGATGCTCATTTGCTGGCATTTCTGGAAAATCATTAGAAGGTGGTTTAAAAATATAATTACCTCCTAAAGCCCCTACGATGGTTAATTTGCCGTTATTCAGCTCGTCGGTTTCATTGAGTAAAGACATCGATAATTTAGGTTGCACTCCCGGTACTGCAATACTACGCTCAACAACCTTTCTAGCCAATTCAGCCATTTCATCTAAACCATACGGCAATTGGGGAACATTCTTTTGACCAAAAAAAACCAAGCTGCATTTTTTATGAAAATCCACTTCGCCTTTTAATTTTTCGTAACAATATAAACACTTATTCTTCATCCTTATCTATTATAGGTGCAACACTTACTGCCCCAATACAATTTTGACAACAGGCTAACAATAGACCCATTCTATCATTTGGATTGATTTTCCAGTTTTTAGAAGCAATATCCAATAACCATCCTTCGGGAATCAGTCCTTCAAAAAAAGTAAAAAGTCGGTTACTAACATAAGGTGCTTTTACTACAGGCATCGTAAACGTAATGAATTGTTCCTGATGATTGCTTACATAATCGGCTTCATAGATAAAAATATATTCTCCATCATCTGTTTCTGTTAAAACACCTGCTAAAAACTCTTTATAAAATATTTGGGCTTTTCTCATAACGCTGCATCAGATTTTTCTATTTCCCGACTATCAACAGCTGCTAATTGATGCCCAAACATTCGTAATACAAGGTTTACCTTATCCATA
>CAYPHN010000438.1:0-2431 GCA_964410265.1 uncultured Flavobacteriaceae bacterium
GCTATTTTTCGCAATAATATCGTTCTGATTTTCTTGATTTTATTAGTTTGTAACGATTTGTGTATGAAGCGTTGGGCATTTCGAAGCACTTCATTTTCAGTTTACCGTAATTTTAATTTATATCTATAAATTTCATTTTAAATACTTATTGCCCAATGATTTATACACTTTGTTGTGCGGTCGTACTTTGTTTTCAGTAGTGTTGGCAAAGACATACTTATTGACAAGTTTTGGCTTGTGCGGTTGGTTTTTTCGAGCGACTTGGCAATGTGTATGGCTTTAAGTGTTGGCATTTTCAGTCATTTTATTTAATTCTTTCTTTTTTCTCTCTACATACAAAACCACATCTTTGACAACCAATTTATGAATGGCAGAAATAACTGTTTCCATAGTTTCGTAATTAGGTTTTTTATCTTTTACTGGTAATAAAATACTTAAAACGTCAGCATCTTTAGCATAAAAATTTCTACCGTAATTAAATTGTCCGTTGTAAGATGATTTGTGAATTGCAGATGTTACAAAAATTGATGCAAACTTGGGCAATTTATCAGTATGAACTACTGCAATATGGTCGTCTCCACCATATTTGTAATTCCTGTATTTTGCAGAACCAAACATATCAATTGTTGTAGTGTTTTCTGAAAATTCAGTTACTTTATTTCCAATAAAAGCAGAAACACCTTCATCCGTTTCACCTGCTGTTACAAACGGCAAAATACCTAAAGTCCTATCTGCACTTTTTAGTCTTTTTCCACGTGTAGATTTCCCAAATAATTTTTCAAGATTAAAGACTTCCCATTTGAAGTCCTTAAACTCTTTTATAGCCTTTTGTTCTTTATTTGTTAAAGTATAATTGTCAAATGAATTAGCAATCAAATAAGATTGAAACACTGATATACGTTCTGCTTCCAACTTCAAAATAAAGCTTTCCATAAAGTCAAAATCTATCTTGTCCTTTTTAACTGGAAGACTTATGATTGTGTTCTTTAGCTCTATTTTTGTCGCTTTGTTATTATAAGAATATTTGTTTTTAATTATTCTGTCAATTGACGCAATTATAAACATTTGATTTATACTGTTCAATTTAGGACATTGCATTACACTTGTTGCACCGTGACCATCTTTTAAGTAAAAAGGTGTTTCTAAAAAAACAATATTTTGATTGTTAGAATGAATTAATATAGTTGGCTTTCCAAGATGATTGTTCAGAACGCTTTTATTAAGTTGGTTATAAGAAATTATACCATTGTTAATAGTAGCTTGACCGTAAAAAGGATATGTTTTTTCAGTTTCATCCTTTAAATCTTCAAGTTTTAATGGGTCAATTTCTTTTTGTTTTTGCCATTGTAAAACATCTTCAATTCTAAACTCACCCCACTTAACATTTTTTAGTTTCTCGTTAAATGGGGTATCTACTTTCCCAAGCTTTTGCCTAAAATGTTTTGTTCTTTTAAAATTGTACTTACTTCCCAAGATAAATAGTCACTTACTGTTTTTTTGAAATCATCTAAAGTGGGTTTAGTATCTATCGGTGCTGACTGATTCCAATCTGCACCATTCTTCGGGTCAATAGTACCTTCATAATATTCTCTTTCAGTAAAAATGTTTAGTTTGCTTTTACCAAATCTCACTAAATTTATTAATTCTTCATAGCGTTCTTTAGCGTTATCGGTATCTTTTAGGTTATTGCTCCCTTTTTTTCGATTTGCTCTGCTATAACCATCATTAGAGAAATCAATAAACTTCACCATTTCATCTTTGTGATGTTTTTCGCTTACCTTAAAAACATAGATATTGGTCTGCACACTAGATTTACCAATAAAAATATCTACGGGCATTTTAACACTGGAAATTAAAGTATGTTTTTCTAATATTCTTTTACAATAATCTTTTGCTCTACCTGAACCTGATGAGTTTTGGATAATGATTGCTCCATATCCTTTGTTCATCATTTCTAGTGCTTTTTCGACAAAGTTCATTCCATTGCCTAAAGCAGAATAGGGCGGATTTAAGATAAAGGCATCCGCAGGGAATTTGCTGTCTGTTTTACCAAAACCATAATTACCGTCAAAATCTTTTATTGAGTCAAGATTTAAAATGTTAGAACTGCCATCACCCATTAATATCATATTAAGAATAGCTAACATATACACACTTGACAGCAACTCTAAACCAAGTAATTGCTCGGTTTTTATCTTGATTTCTTTTTGAGTGAGTTCTTGGGGCGAAGTAATATTGTTTTTTGCATCAATGAGCATTTCATTCATTGCAGCAACCAATAAACCTGCTGAACCCGTTGCAAAATCCCATACATAAGAATCTTTGTTTACTCTAGCTAGTTTTACTAAAAGCGAAGCGACATAAGAAGGTGTAAGAACTATACTCACTCCACATAGGAACCCGAAAAATTGGGTTTAATAATTTGAAATTT
>CAYPHN010000439.1:0-2428 GCA_964410265.1 uncultured Flavobacteriaceae bacterium
GGAATACCCCTGTCAAAAAAAATAATTTTTGCATCCTTACTGTTTGCCTCTACATATTGCTTTTCTCTTCCTTCCAAAAGTAATTGACTAAATAAAAGTGGCTTCTTTAAAAACAATTGATCGATACCATTTTTCTTTGCTTCCAGAGTTATATTCCTTGATATTTCTGGCATACATTGGTAGTTTAAACCAATTAACTTATCTATTACAGTTGATTTTCCAGTACCTGGACCTCCAGTGATAACGATTTTTAATTGCATGAATAGAAATATAAGTTAAATGGGACAATTATTGTTTAATAATTTTATTCAAAATTAAGAAAATAATAATTGTAAATTTGTAGCATTAAAAAACTAGTTAAAAATGAGTAAAGAATCAGATTTTTTTAAGAAACTAAAGTTGAGTTTAGAAGATACTACAACTTTTCCATCAGAATATATGTATAAATTTATCATACCTACTAGTAGTGAAAAAATTAAAAAAATAGAAAATATATTCAATAATTTAGGGGCTGTAATAACATCAAAACCTTCTAAAAATGGTAAATTTACAAGTTTGACAATTGTAGTTAAAATGGATTCTGCCAATCAAATTATTTCTAAATATGAAGAAGTTGCAAAAGTTGAAGGAGTTATATCTTTGTGATTAATTTAACAGTAGATTAAAAAATAAAAAATATTTTTGAAGTTTTCAAATGTAAAACAAGCTAAAGTTAAATGAATATTTTATGGTGTTGAGAAAACTATTTCTGTTAACAGCTATGATATCAGCATTTTTAGTAAATGCACAAGATAAAGAAAAAATTATTTTCACTATTGACGGTGAAAACAGTTATGATGTAGAGTTTATACGAGTTTATCAAAAGAATAAAGATATAGTTGTAGAAAACGAAAAAAAAAGTTTTGAAGATTATTTTGAATTATTTCTAAATTTCAAATTAAAACTCAAACAAGCGCACGATATAAGTTTAGACACTTCTTCAACATATATTAGTGAATTGGCTAAATATAAAGAACAATTAATGAGTCCTTATTTACAAAATCCGAAGGCTACAGATTCTTTAGTGAAACAAGCATATAACAGAACTATTAATGAGGTTAATGCCAGTCATATATTAATAAAAATAGCTCCAGATGCAATTCCAAAAGACACTATTTTAGCTTTTGAAAGAATTAGTTTGGCACGGAATGAAGTATTGAAGGGTGTACCGTTTAAAGATGTGGCATTAAAATTTTCAGAAGATCCTTCGGTGAAAATAAATGGTGGCAGTTTGGGGTATTTTTCAGCTTTTTCCATGGTTTATGAATTTGAAAATACAGCGTATAATACTGAAGTAGGTAAGGTTTCAAAACCATTTCGTACACAGTTTGGATATCATTTAATTTATGTAACCGACAAGAGAAAGTCACTTGGAGAAATACAGGTTGCACATATAATGGTGAAATTAAAAAGTGAAGATTCCACTTATGCAAAAAATAAAATAAATGAAATTTATAATAAATTAGAACAAGGTGATGATTTTGCACAAATTGCTATAGAACACTCTGATGATCAGAGCTCTGCAAAAAAAGGCGGAATTTTACCTCAATTTGGAACCGGAAGAATGATTGGGTCTTTTGAAAACACCGCTTTTGGCCTAAAAAACATTGGAGATTTTTCAAAGCCATTTGAAACAAATTATGGATGGCATATATTGAAATTGTTAAATAAATACCCTGTAAAATCTTACGATGTATTGCAGGATAAATTAGAGACTAAAGTTAAAAATGGATATAGATTTAAATATGTTGAAAAATCGTTGGCTTTAAAATTATCTAAAAATTATGCGATTGTTGAACACAGAGATATATTAAATGCATTTTACCTACACTATGAAGAAAAAATGAGATCAGATTTAACCTTAATGCGTATTGAAGAGGTGAACTATACGGCAAAGGATTTTTATGATTTTAAAAATAATAGCAAGGATAAAAATATAGAAAAATTATATGGTTCTTTTAAAGATAAAAATATTATTGATTATTATAAAAATAATTTAGAATACACCAACAAAGAATTTGCTGTTACTTACCAAGAATATAAGGATGGGTTGTTGTTGTTTGAATTATTACAAAAAAACATTTGGGATAAAGCAGAAACAGATTCGATAGGGTTGTTGAATTATTTTGATAATAATATTAAAAAATATACTTGGAAGCGAAGAGCTGAATTAACAATTGCAAGTTGTACCAATAAAGAAAAGGCAACCTCAGTAAAGAAATATTTACAAAAAGGGAAAACCGTTAGTGATATAAAAGAATTACTCCATGAGGGAGCTACGATACACGTTCTTTTTAGTAGTGGAACATTAGAAGAAGGTAGTGATAAACTTCCTGAAAATTATATGTTTTCTATTGGAGTTTCAGATATTTATGATGATAAGGATAAT
>CAYPHN010000440.1:0-2425 GCA_964410265.1 uncultured Flavobacteriaceae bacterium
TGTTTATTGGTATTGAAAGGAATAAAAACAAAATCGATTGGAAAAATTTCATTGCATCTAAAAAGCTAGAAAAAAATAATCAATTTAGTTTGCCAAAATCTTCTGAAAAATATACTTGGTTTGAGGGAGATATGGCTAGAACAATAATTGTTGATTCAAAGGGTCATATTCAAAGCCCCTATTTATTCTTTAATGACATGTATTTTGAAAAGTATTTAAAGAATTTAAAAACCAATAAAAGTAGTAAACTTCATTAAATATGATGTATTTTTGCAAGCTCAAAATCACAAAAACTGTATTTATTTGTAATTCAATATTTTACATAGCTAATAGAGTTTTGCAAACAAAAATATATGTCGATATTTAAAGATCTTGGCTTGAGTGATGCCATTGTAACTGCTCTTGAAGCATTAGGTTACGAAACACCCACAGAAATTCAAAAAATTGCAATTCCACAAATTATAAGTTCTAAAAATGATTTGAAGGCTTTTGCCCAAACTGGCACTGGTAAAACAGCTGCTTTTAGCTTACCTATTTTAGAACAAATAAACACCAGTAACAACAGTACGCAGGCCATCATACTATCTCCTACACGAGAATTAGCTATTCAAATTGCCAAGAATATTGAGGAGTTTTCTAAAAACCAAAAAAACCTTCATGTCTTAGCTGTTTATGGAGGTGCTGATATAGATAAACAAATTAAAGGTTTGAAAAGAGGTGCGCAAATTGTAGTAGGCACACCTGGCAGAACAGTAGATTTAATTAAAAGAGGAAGGTTGGTTTTAAAAAGCATTCAATGGCTTGTTTTAGACGAGGCTGATGAAATGCTGAATATGGGCTTCAAAGATGAATTAGATAAGGTATTAGAAGCTACACCGAACGACAAGCAAACCTTACTTTTTTCTGCTACATTTCCTAGAGAAGTTGAAGCTATTGCTAAAAATTACATGAGCAATCCCATTGAAATTTCTGCTGGGACTAAAAATGTAGGAGCAGAAAATGTTAGTCATGAATATTATTTGGTTTCAGACAGAAACCGTTACCCAGCCTTAAAAAGAATTGCTGATATAAATCCTAACATATATAGCATTGTATTTTGCAGAACTAGAAGAGAAACTAAGGATATAGCTGATAAATTAATTGCCGATGGTTATAATGCTGATGCATTACACGGTGATCTTTCACAAGCACAACGCGATATGGTTATGCAAAAATTTAGAAATAAAACTTTGCAAATTCTAGTTGCTACTGATGTTGCTGCTCGTGGTTTAGATGTAACTGATCTAACGCATGTTATCAATTATAAGTTACCAGATCAAACAGAAAATTACACACACAGAAGTGGTAGAACTGGAAGAGCAGGCAAAAAAGGTATTTCTATAGCTTTAATAACCAATAAAGAAAAGGGCAAACTTCGTCCGATTGAAAGAAAAATCAACAAAACATTTGAATTTAAAACCGTTCCCAACGGAAAAGAAATTTGCGAAAAGCAGCTGTATAGCTTGATTGATAAAATACATGATATTGATATTAACGAAAAAGAAATTAAGGATTATTTACCTGAAATTTTTAACAAATTAGAAGGATTAGACAGAGAGGAGTTGATTAAAAGATTTGTTTCTATAGAATTCAATCAATTCTTATCCTATTATGAAAATTCTCGCGATTTGAATAGTGATGATTCTAAAGACAGAGACAGAAGTAGATCTAGTGATGATTCGTTTACTAGGTTTTATATCAATATTGGGAAAATGGATGATTTAAATCCTGCAAGATTGATTGGCTTTATCAATGAAAATCTAGAAAAGAAAGATGTTGAAATTGGTCAGATTGAAATTCTAAAAAGTTTTTCATTTTTTGAAATCGATAAAAATTACAGTGATGACGTTCTTGAAAAACTCAAAGACTCCGAATTTAATAATCGAAACATAATTGTTGAAGTAACAACCAAACCAAAATCACGTGGAAGAAATCGAGGCAGAAGAAATTTTGGGGGAAGTGATAATTTTAGAGGTAACAGAGATAGAAAAAGAGGTGATAATGACGGAGGGCGTAGTGAAAGGCGTGGTAACCGAGAAAGAGATTTTAGCGGCGGTGGAGAAAGAAGAAAAGATAGTGGAAGACGACGTCGAAATTAACTTTTTATATATCTAATACTAGTTTAAACATCTAATGTCGCATAAAATGGATTATTTTCACAATATTATCGTTAAAATATTGTACCGTAACTATGGCTATGCAAAAATATTTTGCCTCAATCTTGCAAAAAATAATACTGATTTTATTTTACGAAATCAAATATTTAAATTGGTATAACATAAAAAACTCGAAGCATTTAAGCTTCGAGTTTTTTTATGCTTTATAAGAAGATATATAGGGTTTGCTGAGAAAGTCAGATTAAGTTTTACACTTTACACACTTAATT
>CAYPHN010000441.1:0-2421 GCA_964410265.1 uncultured Flavobacteriaceae bacterium
GTGGACTTCTGCCTCAACCAATTATCGCAGTTCCAACTGATGTTGGCTACGGTGTTTCCAAAGGCGGTAATGTAGCCTTGAATACCATGTTATCTAGTTGTGCCAATGGAATTACGGTGGTAAATATTAATAACGGATATGGTGCTGCAATGTCGGCGATAAGAATATTAAATTTAATTAAGAAATAAATTGAAACAAACAAACATACTAAAAATTTTCCTGCAAGGTTTCAAAAACCTTGTAGGTTTAGTTGCATAGATACCTACAAGGTCTCAAAGACCTTGTAGCAGTATTTGAATTTATTGAATTATGTCAATGGCAGTGGTTTTTGATAATAATATTTATCGAGAACTTTTAGATATTTTCAAAATTTAAATAATAAATGAAAAAAGTAAGCATACTAAATTATTTTTTTCAAGCCTGCCTTTGTTGTCATACAGGGTTTTCAAACCTTGTTGGTACTTAGTTGCATAGATACCTACAAGGTCTCGAAGACCTTGCAGGAGTTTAAATTTAAAAATTAACATATAGAAAGAAAAAATATGAAGAGATTAAAATTATTGATGTTTGCTGTTTTTATTTGCATAGCCAGCATATTAAATGCTCAGAATACAGCCAAATATGTATTTCTTTTTATTGGAGATGGCATGGGAGATAATCAAATTTATGCCACAGAAATATATAAAGCTTCTTTACAAGGTAAAATGACTCCTGAACCATTGGCCTTTAGCCAATTTCCAGTCCAGTCGTATGCAATTACCACATCTGCAGATAGTTGGACTACAGATTCAGCTGCATCGGCAAGTGCTATGGCAACAGGAAATAAAGTCAATAACCATGAAGTTGGTATAGACCCTATTACGGGATTACATTATAAAACCTTGGCGGAAAAAGCCAAAGAAGTAGGTTTTAAAATTGGTATTTTATCTAGTGTTACTATTGACCATGCAACACCAGCGAGTTTCTATGCCCATGAAAAAAGCAGAGGAGATTACAATAAGATTGCACTACAAATAGCTTCCAGTAATTTTGATTTCTTTGGTGGTGGAGGTGTTCATAGTTTAGGATCTTTAGGTGATAAAAACAGTGTTATAAGTAGTTTTACCAACAAGGGGTACAAATATTTAACCACTGCAAAAGAAATTAAAAAATTAAAAAAAGGGGATACAAAAATTATTGCTGTAAATCCGGGTACTTATTCAGGTAAAGAATTTTATTGGGAAATTGATAAGAACCCTAAAAGTATTTCTCTTGCTTATTTTACTAAAAAAAGCATAGAGATCTTAGATAATGACAAAGGCTTTTTTATAATGGTTGAAGGAGGTAAAATAGACTGGGCATCACACTCCAACGATTTGGCTTCAGCAATTCATGAAACTATAGCCTTTGATAATGCTATCAAAGAGGCAATAAAATTTTATAATAATCACAAAAATGAAACTTTAATTATTGTAACTGCCGATCATGAAACTGGTGGTTTGACATTGGGTAGCAATGTAAGCAAAGGGTTAAAACTAGACTTGTTGCAACATCAAAAGGTTTCTGCCCAAGAGTTTGAAAGAAATTTATCACAATTAAAAAAGTTGGAAAGAAAAGTAAGCTTTGAAGAAGTATTAGATTCTGTTAAATTAAACTTTGGCTTAGGAGATAAAGAAAAGGGCTTAGAACTTACTAAAGCTGAAAAAAAATGGCTGCTAGAAGCTTATGAAAATGAATTCGTTGCCTTAAAAGAAATTAATCCTGATCGGGATTATTTAGATCATTATTCCCAAAAACCTTTAACATTAAGAGTTGTAACTATATTAAATACCAAAGCGGGAATAGCATGGTCAACCGAAGGGCATACAGCAAGTAAAGTTCCGGTAAAGGCATTAGGGGTTGGCCAGGAATATTTTAAAGCAACCATAGATAACACCGAAATTAATGACATCATTTTAAAAGTAATGAAAATTCCAAACAAGTAATTATAATGAGTGTACTTTATATCGAATCTTTTTCGGGTTTATCAGGTGATATGTTTTTAGGTGCACTTGCAGGACTTACTGATAGTTATAGCGAGTTGGAAAAATTACCTGAATTGCTGAATCTTAAAGATGGCGAAATAAAAACCACTGAAGTTGATAAAAATGGTATTGTTTGCAAACATGTAAAAGTTATCGATTTGAATGTGCTTAATAAAAAACATTCAAATGATCACCATCACCATCATTCTCATCGGTATTTAAGTGATATAAATAAAATAATCGAAAGTGCCTCTATTTCAGAAGAAGCAAAAATAATTGCCAAAGAAATTTTTTTGATTATTGGAAAATCAGAAAGTAAAATACATAATATTCCTTTAGAAAATATTCATTTTCATGAGGTTAGTGGTGTAGATTCTATTATTGATATTGTGGGTAGTGCTATTTTGATAGAACAGCT
>CAYPHN010000442.1:0-1300 GCA_964410265.1 uncultured Flavobacteriaceae bacterium
GATGAAAAATTAGCCTAATACGGTTGACTTTGAACCACAGTCACTTGTTATGCGCTGTTGACTATACGTCACTATTTTCGTATATTAACACCGTCTCAATAATAAACCAAAGAGTATTTTATGGAAGTCATTTCTAGCAACTTGGACGAAAAATTTAATGATTTTTTAGTGAATCAGTCAAAATTAGAGCGTGACTATTGTAATTTTAAACAGAAACAGAGTGGCATTTTTTTAACAAGTGATTCCACCATAATTGATTCTGTATTAGCCGCTGTTCCAAATGATAGTAGTATTTTCACAAAATCTTTTCTTGAGCCATCGTGTGGGCAAGGCGTATTTTTAATTAGACTTATTATTAAAGCTTTTCTTGTGTCCTCTGATGTATCAGATGTAAGAAACTTTATACATTATAAATTATACTTTGTTGATATTGACCCTGAGATGATTGAAGCCTCAAAATCTAATATTTCAAACTTATTTTTTTATCTATTTAATCAAAAGTACAAAGGTCGCTTCAATTGCTTTATCTCAGATTTCTCTAGGTTAGACGATTTATTTTCTAAAAAGGAAAGTAGACTATCAAACCTTTACCATACAATTGACTTTGTTATAGGAAACCCTCCATACATCACGTTATATGGCCGACGTGATAAGAAAAAGAATGAAGAACAAAGGATTTATTTTTTAAATAATTACACTCAATTTCCATCTTCGCTTAAAAATGGAAAAATAAACTATGTAATGCTTTTTATTGAGCGAGGTCTTGGATTTCTTAAAAAAGGAGGTAGCTTATCATTTGTAATTGACGTTTCATTTTTTGAAACGGCATATATGTATTGTAGAAAGTTTCTTGTGCAAAACTTCAAGATTGAATCGCTAATTTATAATGTTCAAGGATTTGATGGAGTCGCCAGTGGTCAAGTTATTCTCGTTATTTCAAACACCCCTCCTGAGAATAATTCAGTGTTAGTTTTAAATAGCGAAACAAACGATAAAATTTATATTGAGCAAGAAATATGGAACAAGCCAAATGATGAATACAAGTTTAGAATTTCACACTGTGGTAAATCGGATAGCATAATAGAAAAAATATTTAGCAAAGGTGACCCTACACTAAAAGAAATATACCCTAAAAAGAACCTTAGAACATGTGTAATGTTACTCAATATGGAAGATCTATTTACCAGTATTGACAAATCAAAAACAGTACGCTCTTACCCATATTACAGAGGTTCAAATGGCTTAAAATATAAATATTCAAAACTTAATTATATTAAATATTTTAATTATGACAAAGCTC
>CAYPHN010000442.1:1369-2404 GCA_964410265.1 uncultured Flavobacteriaceae bacterium
TAAAAATAAAAAGCGTATAGGGCTTGGCGAAACATTGATTTATGACAATCCAAAGGTTTATATACGTCAATCTGCTAAAGAGTTAATCGCATCCTATGAAGAAAGGCCAAGTTCTGCAAACAATAGTCTCTATGTATTTAGCCTTAGGGATGGCTCTCAAGAATCTATCACATTTTTAAAATATATATGTGGGCTAATGAATTCAACGCTATACACTTTTTTTGCGCAGCAAAGGCGCATTATTCGTTACAACAAAGGAAAGCAGCCGCAAATTAAAACTTCGGATTTATATCAGATATTTATCCCAAACAATAATAAGTTAAAAGAAAATATTACTAAACTAGTGGATAGTATTTACTCCGACCATATCCATATAGAAAAATATAAAGAAGAGATTGATTCTCTGCTATACGAGTATTATAAATTGAATGCTAACGAAGTTGAAACAATTGAAAGTTCTATTGAATCTTTTCTTCGATAGTTTTTTGAGAATAAACGTTCTTTATCTTTAATGAGCGAGTCTGTTTGTCTATGTCAGATAGTTTTTGTTGAGCTTTTTCTAATTGACGAATCAAGCCTTCTTTTAATTTTACCATTAAAATCTCTATAAACTCTTCTCTAGTTCGGTATGAGGGCTTTGCTGAAATATTTACTTGAAGCTGATTTGTTGGCGTCCTTCTAAATGTTGGGCTTATATCTTTTAAAAAGTAGGACTTTACTGCTTCACCTTCAGATTTAATAAACTTTAAGCCATTTCCATGTTCTTCATAATAGACATGAATATATAGCAAATAAAAGCCGCCTTCTTCTATGAATTTAATAACTTTATTAGGCGTGCCAATATCTGGATTGCTATCAATGCCTGATAACTTAAAAGCCTTAAAGTCGATCCAAATCTCTTCTTTGTGATCTTTCAATTGAAAAAAACATCTTGCATCCCACGGGTTTTTTGTTTTTCCTTTTGGTGCGGCTTCGGTGTCTAGTAAGCGTTTGTTATTTTGCGTGGCATTGACAAATGCTTCCTCTAACCAATCG
>CAYPHN010000443.1:0-2387 GCA_964410265.1 uncultured Flavobacteriaceae bacterium
TTTGCCATACGCATGGGCATGGCAGAATGAATTCCGAATTTACGGGCTTCATAACTACAAGAAGCCACAACACCCCTGTCTGAAGTGCCGCCAATTAAAATGGGTTTATTGTTTAATCTACTATCAATCAGTCGTTCACAGGATACAAAAAATGTATCCAGATCCATGTGTAAAATATTTCGCTCTTTTGAATAGATCATACCAATTGTTTTTGAGGTTCATCGGCATAGCGAGGATCTTGTATGACAGATAATTTTTCCATAGCACTAATCTCAATAAGCACAGCATCAAATTCTTCAGTTACCTTACCTATTAACTGGTAAATGCCTTTCCCTCTAAAGGGGTATTTTTTAGCCGCCGGAGGGAAATGTACCGTATCGATATAGTCTCCTTTTGAGTCTAAAAATGTTCCGAAATACATATAATCTCCTCTGTGTGTAGTCGTATTTTTAACGGTAACGTAATAGCCGTAAATACAGATGGTTTTATTTATAAACTGCAGCAAATCTTTGGCAAAAACAAGGTGTTTTATTTTGTCAACAACCAGTTCGAAAGGATTGCATAAAGGAAATCCGAGGTATTCGATTTCATCAAAAGCATCTTCGTATTTTGAGCAGGATAATTGCGGGGTTTTATAAGTTATCTTTTTGGTTTTAAACAAGGTTGTGACGTGTTCAACCAAACTTACCTTATTAATTTTCATATACGCTTCCCACAACAGTTCTCGTTTATTTCTACCTGTAAATTTAAAGGCATTGATTTTAATTAAAATAGAAATTTGCTCAATAGAAATAGGCACTCTATCTATAAAATCATCCAGATCGAGATAGTTGCCATTTTTTAGTCTTTCGGATACGATTCTTTTGGCATTAGAGCTTTCAAAAGCATGTAACATTAAAAAACCCAAGTAGATATTATTGCCTTCAATACGGGTTTCATGATTGCTTTTATTGATATTTGGCGGGTGGATAATTGCCCCATGCATTTTGGCTTCGTGTAAATACAGATCTACCTTGTAAAAACCACCAAAATTATTGATGGTTGCTACCATATACTCCAATGGGTAATAAGCTTTTAAATACAAACTTTGGTAGCTTTCTACCGCATAAGATGCAGAATGCCCTTTGGCAAAAGCATAACCGGCAAAACTCTCTATTTGTCGCCAAATTTCGGCAGTTAGTGTATGGGTATGTCCTTTTTGTTTACAGTTTTCAAAAAATTTATTTTTCACTTTTAGAAATTCATCTCTCGACCTGAATTTACCCGACATGCCTCTGCGCAACATGTCGGCTTCCCCCAGGGTTAACCCACCAAAATAATGTGCCACCTTGATCACATCTTCCTGATAGACCATAACGCCATAAGTTTCGGGCATAATTTTTAGTAAGATGGGATGCGCATCTTTTCTTCGCTTTGGATTTCGGTATCTTAAAATATATTCACGCATCATACCCGATTTTGCCACCCCTGGTCTGATTACAGAACTTGCCGCTACTAGCCCCAAATAATTATCTACCTGTAATTTTTTTAAAAGCATACGCATGGCAGGCGATTCTACATAAAAACAGCCTATGGCTTGTGCGCTTTTTAAGATGTTTTTATTTTTTTTATCTTCTTTAAATCGCTGAATATCATGAATATCAATAGGAGGTTCATCGGGTTTGTTATAACGAACAATGGCAACGGCTTCTTTGATTTTACCCAGACCTCGCTGACTTAAAATATCGAATTTATACAAACCAATATCTTCGGCTACGACCATATCAAACATGGTAGTTGAAAACCCTTTTGGAGGTAAAAAAGTAGCGGTATAATAATGTATTGGTTTTTCGGAAATTAATATGCCTCCTGCATGGATGCCCAAATAATTCGGAAAACCGTTAATTAATCTGCTATAAGAAATTACCAGTTTTGACAATTGATCTAAGTCGTGCACTTGAAACCTCCCTTTAGAAAGTTTATCAATTTCTTCTTTGGGTAAGCCAAATACTTTGCCAAGCTCGCGAATAGAAGCTTTAAATTTAAAAGTGTTGTACACCGTTATCAAAGCAGTATTTTTAAAGGTTTTAAAAATATAATTGGTGATATCATCTCTGTCTCGCCATGAAAAATCGAGATCAAAATCGGGTGGATTTGTTCTGTATAGATTGATAAAACGTTCAAAATATAAGTCTAATTCGATGGGATCAACATCGGTAATACGCAAAAGATAGGCTACAATACTATTAGCTCCGCTACCACGGCCAACATAGTAATAATTTTTACTTCGGGCATATTTTAAAATTTTCCAATTGATTAAAAAATAGGAAACAAATTGTTTTTCTTTAATAATTTTTTCATGACTATCGGATTCCTTGCATAATGACTAAATATTCAGTATCTTACTA
>CAYPHN010000444.1:0-2375 GCA_964410265.1 uncultured Flavobacteriaceae bacterium
ATGAATTGACCGCATTCCTTTTTACCATAGCCCCTACTTTTAATATTTATGAGGCAAGTAGAGATTTACAAAGAGCAAGAAGGGCTGAATGGCATGAAACCTATACTCTACCATCATTATGGAAATTTTATCAGCCAAGTAAAAAATCACATGGTTCTTACTGGCATTATTGGGGTACAGAACAAGAAATAGCCTGGAAAAAAAATTATCAGTTATGGATGACATTTATTAATGAATATAAAAATAGAGGCGGTCGTGTTACAGCTGGATCTGATTCTGGCTTTATATTTCAGTTATATGGTTTCGCATATATTCGAGAATTAGAGCTTTTAAGAGAAGCCGGTTTTCACCCTTTAGAAGTAATTAGAGCTGCTACTTTAAATGGTGCTGAAGCATTAAATATGGATGATAAAATTGGTTCTGTGCAAATAGGAAAATATGCAGACTTTGTGATTGTAGAAGAAAACCCTCTAGAAAACCTTAAAGTATTATATGGTACTGGTGCCATTAAACTTACCGATGATAATGAGGTTGTTAGAGTTGGTGGCGTTAAATACACGATTAAAGATGGTATTATTTACGATGCCAAACAACTTTTAAATGAAGTTAAATTAATGGTGGATAAAGCCAAACAAAAAGAAAATTTTAAAATATTACAACCAGGAATTAAAAATTAAATTCACTTGTTTGAATAGCTAGTATTTATTATAATATTATAGGAGTTATACGTTTTCGCTGCTATTAAAAAATTATATCTTCTCTCCTACTCAACCTTTGTTACTGTTAAATATTTGTTAATATAGTACTTTGCTATGCAAGGTACTGTAACAAAATAAATGATGTTGCGTCTATCTGGTATAACCATTAAATATAACATCATGAAAACATTAATAAATATCAATTCAGAACCAGTATCAAGAAAGTATATCAACTTTTCAAATTTTAGAAATTCCAAAAGAATCCGCTGGTCTGAATATAGAACTTTTGGACATTAATTAAATATATTTAATAATCTTAAAAACACATATTATGAAAAATTCAACACCCACAGAAACAAGAGTCTTTTCTAATTTTAGAAATACAAAAAGAATGCAATGGTCAAAACATAGACATTACGGTCTTTAATCAATCAAAAAACCTATTCTATATTCGAATAGGTTTTTATTATGAAAATTAAATAGTCGCAAATCATTGTTAATTACTTTTTACAGCAATTATTAAATATAGGTCATAAAAAAATCGAGGTTGGGTTCCTCGATCTTTCTAAGTTTGATTAGCTATTCACTTATCCTTCTTCAATTACATTACCATCTTTATCGAACAAAATAGTAACAATTTGTCCATCTTTAGATAAGTTTACATAATAAACTGTATTCCCCTCCTTTTCTGAAGTATAAGCTTTATCTACGGTATAACCCGCAAAATCATTTTCAAGCAGGTCACTTATTGCAGATGGTAATTCATTCAAAGGAATTTCCACTTTATCTTGTACTGGAATTTCAATTACCGGAATGAATTCAGTTAAATTTAATGCAAAAACAGTTGTACTTAATGCAATTGTTAATACAAAAACGAAAAACAATTTTATTTTTTTCATGATATTAGAATTTAGATTAGACTTAATATTAAAATAAATTCTATAGTAAATTTGAAGTAGACATACAATTGTATAATTACTAGACAATTAGAGTGCTAATCACATCAATTTTTCTCGAAATAAAATACCTAATTTATTTTCAATATCATGAATTTTATCTAATTCATGTGGTAGTACCAAGGCAATCGAAAAGCCTCTTTTACCAGCTCGTGCTGTTCTACCACTACGATGGGTATAGTACTCCATTTTTTCAGGTAATTGATGATGAATAACATAAGCTAAATTACTTACATCAATACCTCTTGCCGAAACATCTGTAGATATCAGAACTTGTAAACTCTTATTTTTAAAGGCCCGCATTACCTTATCGCGATCTCTTTGTTGCATATCCCCTTCAAGAGCATCTACTGAAAACCCTTCTTCCTTTAATAATAGGGTTAAATTTTGTGTTCCTGCTTTTGTTCTACAAAAAATAATGCCCCTTTCTTCTTCATGTCCCTCCAAAAAACTAATAATCACATCAATTTTATTTTTTATAGAGGTTCTAATAAATTGATGTGTAATATTTGCATTCACCATGGCATTTTTATTTACTTCCACTTGAATTGCATTTGTAGACATATATTTTTTAATAATTTGCTTTATTTCTTCAGGCATTGTTGCCGAAAAAAGCCAGGTTCTTTTGGCTTTTCCAGTATATTTTAGTATTCTATTTAATTCAAGCTTAAAACCCATGCTCAACATTTCATCGGCCTCATCCAATACCAGGGTTTTTACC
>CAYPHN010000445.1:0-2371 GCA_964410265.1 uncultured Flavobacteriaceae bacterium
TAGGTGACTTTAATTGTTTAATTTTTAGTCAACCTATTTCAGGAATGGACAGTTTGTAAAAAAGAAGAATGTAAATAGCCGACTAAAAGCATTATGGAAAATCGTTTCGGAAGTTAATTTAATAACGCTCTACAACAGTGTATAAAATTAATGCTAAAGCAGCTAAAAGTCGATGGTTTTTGTATATTTACTAGCGGATTTTTCCTATCGGAAAAATCACGCGTGCTTCCCGCACTAATTTTATACAAAACGTTGTGCAACATAAAACAGAATGCGAAGAAAACCCGACATAAAAAAAGAACACTATTATTTCGAACAAAGAAGTTCGGACAAAATTTATGTTAGCAAAGCATTTCCATTTTTTGAATACAAAAGTATTTTTACTACGGAAAAGAGATATGTAAAAAAAGTATTTAAGAAAGAAAACAGTTCTGAATTTTTAGAAGTTAACGGAGAAATTATTCTCAAAGAATTCTGGCTTGGGAAATACCAAGTTAGTGCAATCGTCTATTCACATAAAGACACGAATTTGATGGAGTTCACACTTCAGAGGTTCGTTAAAAATGATGATGACACAATCACACCTATAAAAGATTCAAGTTTTTCATTTTCTCAAGACGAGTTTACTGCTTTACTTAAATTTTTAAGTGATTTAAAGTTTCTAGATTTTTCGGACAAAGAAAGGTTTGTTGTTGAAGACAACAAACAAACTAATAGGAAGATTCTGTTAAATCTTACCAAACCAAATCCAAACAAGGTTTTAGTCGATAAAAATTTAGGAGACATAATTGATAAACTTTCTCATTTAAATAGTTCAGAAAGAGAAGATATTGTTGAAAAACTAAAAGACAATATTTTTTCAAAATATGATTTAGATATACTTTCTGGTCGCAAAGATGGTTTAGAAATTTTTAAAAAAGAACTTGAAAAACCATACAATCTGAACGAAAAAAATTGGCAAGATTTCTTTAAAGAAAATGCTTGGATTTTTGGATACGGACTTGATTATAGATATTTAAGTATTCTTCAAAAAGAAGCATCAGTTTCTTCGACAGATATAGATGGAAAGAATGAAGTTCAAGCTGATTTTTTAATGGCTGATAATAATTTCACCGTTATTGTAGAACTAAAAAGACCTGACACGCCATTATTTGAAAAAGATAAAAACCGTTCAAAATCGTGGAAATTATCAAAAGAATTAACTTACGCAGTTTCACAGATTTTAACTCAAAAAGCTGAATGGGAAATAAACTCTAGTTCGAAACCTTTTGATAGCGAAGGCAACCCAATTAAACAAACTACTGTCGACCCAAAAACCATATTAATAATCGGACACACAGAACAATTTACCGGAGAAACAAAGACAGATTTAATAAAACGAAAAACGTTTGAACTATATAGACGGAATTCTCGAAATATAGAAATTTTTACTTACGACGAGATTTTAGAAAGAGCTAAATTCATAGTTAGCGATAAGGAAGAAAAGAAAAAAGAAGTTCCTGATTATGATGATTTACCGTTCTAAAATTACGTTGCACAACAAAGGCTAAAAATTATTACGGTTTTTTGGCTTAATTCAGGGGTAAGTGTATATTTATAAAATAATTAATGGCGAACAATAAGAGCTGTTATAATCCGTAACAAATTCTTAGCCAAACCGTTCTCTACAATTGGAATACAAAATGAATAAATTATTAAAAACACTTCTCTTCTTTATAAGTCTTGTGCTTATTTCATATTTATACCTTAAACAAGATTTTGAAAAAACTCAGAAAACAATATATAAAAATGGATTTATAATAACATTGAATGAAGATCAACCATTTGCAGAAGCGATGTATGTTGTAGATGGAAAAATAATAGAAATAGGGACTAATAAACAACTAGATAAAAACTTACCAAACGAAATAACAACAGTAGACTTGAAAGGAGCTACAGTTTTACCGGGATTTATCGATGCACATACTCATTTTTCCATTAGTATGTTTCTAGCAGAAATGCATGATTTATCTGGATTTAAATACAACTCAAATAAAGAAGTTTGGAATGAGTTTGAAAACATAGTTAAAAATACAAATAAGGGTGACTGGATAATATGTAAAGGCATTGACCCAATATTAGTAAAAGATTTGGTTCCTCCAACTATTGAATACTTAGATAAAATTTCTCCAGAAAACCCAACCCTTTTTTTTAGTCAAAGTCTTCATAATTACTGGGCAAATTCAAAAGCTTTTGAGATTGTCGGAATAAATAAAGAAACCCCTAACCCATCTAGTCATAGTTATTATGGTAAAGACAAGAATGGGGAACTTAACGGTTTGTCCATTCCTGAAATAGGTTGACTAAAAATTAAACAATTAAAGTCACCTAT
>CAYPHN010000446.1:0-2344 GCA_964410265.1 uncultured Flavobacteriaceae bacterium
AGTTGCGACAATTTAGCACTTAACTTTCTAAGTACAAAACCAACTTGGAAAAATCAGAGATTTTTCCAAAGTAGCATAGAACTAAGCAATTAAGTATAGCCGTTGTTGTGCTTAGTGCTTCTTTAATATTTCAATTAGTTTCTCATTCACATATATACTTTCTCTTCCGATTTTTTGAGATTTAATTATTCCAATAGTTTCCATTTTTTTTAAATATCTTGATGCTGCTTTTCTTTCTACAGTCAGTTTATTAACTACAAATTCAATTTTCGAATAAGGTTGTTCAAAAAGTAATTCGATAAGTTCTTTTCTATATATTTTCGGCTCTTTTTCTTGAGCAACTTGAATTGTTTCTGAAAGTAATTTTTTAATTGAATTTATTTTATCAATGGTCCTGTTTGAAGTTACTTCAATTGCTTTTAAAATATATAATATGTATTCTTCCCACTCGTCAGATTTGTTCACTTTATTTAGTAATCGGTAATAATCGGATTTGTTTTCATTTATATACGAACTTAAATACAAAATAGGAATGTCAAGTAAGTCATTTATTATTAGATATAAAATATTTAATATTCGACCTGTTCTTCCGTTTCCGTCATAAAATGGATGAATACTTTCAAATTGGTAATGTAAAATGGCTAAATTTATTAAAGGAGGAAAATCATCTTCTACTATATTAAAATGGTCTAAAAAATTACCTAATAAATCTAATATTTCATCTTTTTCTTGTGGTGGAGTGTAAACAATTTCTCCCGTTTTATCATTTTTCAAGACAGTTCCTGCCATACTCCTTATTCCTGCATTGTTTTCGATAATTGTCTTTTGTAAGAACTTAATATCTTTTAATCTTAGAAAACCTTGCTTTTTAAGTAGTTCGTGTCCTAAAAAAATGGCTTTTTTATAATTAATTACCTCTTTTACTTGTGGTGATGGTTTTGTTTTTGTCGCTAATGCTTTATATAATTCGTCTTGTGTTGTAATTATATTCTCAATTTCAGAACTATCCTTTGCTTCTTGAAGAACAACTGCATTTATTAACATTGCTTGATTTGGAATTGTTTGAGCAATTCCCTTTAATTCTCCTAATGCTTTTGAAGATTTACTTAATTGTCTAAGTATTTCTAAGGTTTCTACTTTTTCTCTTTTTGGAGGTAATTTTTCAAGTTTCTTTATATGGTGCATTTTGTCTCGTATCTTTTAAATGTGTACCAAAAATACAAAAAAAAGTTCAGATATGTAGTTTATGGGATTTTTTGTCGCATTAAGCACAACGGTTTAAATATGGTGCGTTTGGCATTATAAAGCACTAAATTTTGGTTTTGCACTATGTTTATTTATTGCTATCATCTTGAATTTTAGCACTATCTGCCAAATGCACTATATTTTTTGTTGTAAACAGTGTTTTGTATTTTAATCTGTATTTTTTAATTATAAATAGAACTTTTCATTTCTAAATTTTTGCTCAATTTTAATTATTCCGCTTATTTAAAACTCAACAGGGATTTTAGTTATATTCGGTTCACTATGTTGAAATAAATTCGTTTCATAAAAATAATTTGCCATTTGTAAAGCATCTCCATTTGAATTTTTATCGGCTCTTAAAGTAAACCATTTCGGCATAAATTCGTTTTGATGATCTAATGTAGTATTTGTTTCTTGAATTGTATTATTTAAATCTGTTAAATCATTTTCGTCAAAAACTTTAACATAAAAAACTGAACTATAACTATTAATACACTTTGTCCCTATTTCTTCCCAGATTAAGTTAGTACAATTTTCTGTTTCCATTCCGTAATGAGCATAATCAATAATGCTACTTTGTTTTAAATCAGATATTATATTTGTAATTTCACTACAATTCTTTTCTGTATTTAATTTAAGAGCAACGTATTTATATTTGTAGTTTGCTTCTTGATTAATAATGTAATCGTAACTTTGGTCAAAATAATCTTTTGATTGGATTAATGAAGTTATTAAACTATTTTCATTTATGGTGTCTGAAGCAATAACGATATATTCTTTTGACATTTCTCCTAATAAATCTTGTTCGTTGTTATAATACTTAAAATTAACGAAGTTGCATTCGGATTGAAGTTCATTTGTTTCATCTTTATTACAAGACGAAATTAGAAAAAGGATTGCTACAAAATAAGATATTCTAATTATTGTTTTCATATTATCATTTTATTATTAGACCTATTTTTTTATAAAAGGTTGCGTTAAGTTCTTAAATTTAGTTTTTCGTTTTTTCATTGTTTACAACGGTTTGTATAAAATTAGTGCGGGAAGCACGCGTGATTTTTCCGCTAGGAAAAATCCGCTAGTAAATATACAAAAACCA
>CAYPHN010000447.1:0-2336 GCA_964410265.1 uncultured Flavobacteriaceae bacterium
TCTGTTTCTTGTAAATGGGAAAACAAGGTGTAGAGAATCCGATAGTCATATAAAAATTTAAACTATTAAATTGATTATCATATCTTTACATTTAAACCAGTAAGCAAATAATGAACTTCTATTGTTAAATATCAATACGAGTGGTAGTTTTTTATAAAGTAGTATTTAAGTGAGTAAGTACCCCTACCGAAATAACAAAGATTTATTAATGCCATTAAGTAATTATGTATATTTGGGTGTATATATATTAAAAATAAACACACCAGTTTGTTTATACACACAATGTAGCCAATTTAAAAAGGATTAACCATCTTATCTAATGGATAAAGAAAATAATAATCATAAAGAACAACCCAATAACCCGTTACACGGGGTGAAATTAATAACTATACTTGAGTTGTTAGTAGAACAGTATGGTTGGGAAAAATTAGCAATAAAAATTAACATCAATTGTTTTAAAAATGACCCTTCGATTAAGTCTAGCCTAAAGTTTTTAAGAAAAACACAATGGGCTAGAGATAAGGTTGAACAGCTTTATCTTGATTTAGAAATGAAAAAATAAAGAAATAGTAACAACAGATGTAATTACATGGATAAGTGCAAGTATTTAAACAATGTGCGTTTTTAACTCAGAAAAGAACTTATTAAAAATCATCTGTTAAATACAGCAATAAATTATTGGAATATTAACATCGTTATATTTGAGCCAATTCAAAAAAGTTTATTTTCACCCCAACCATCCCTCTCTATCCAAACTTCTATATTGAATAGCTTCTGCAATATGATCTGGAGAAATAGATTCTACACCTTCTAAATCACCAATGGTTCTTGCAACTTTCAATATCCTATCATAGGCCCTAGCAGATAGGTTCAAACTATCCATAGCCGTTTTTAAAAGTGTTTTTGAAGCATCATTTAATGCACAATGCTTTCTTATTTGTTTGACCGTCATTTGTGCATTATAATGCACTTTTTCGTTGTCAGAAAATCTTTGGGTTTGAATTTCTCTTGCTTTGCTAACCCGATTTCGAATAATTTTGCTGGATTCTCCTCTCCTTTCTTCTGATAGTTTATCAAAAGGTACTGGTTGCACTTCAATATGTAAATCTATTCTATCTAGTAAAGGTCCGGAAATTTTGCTCAAATAACGCTGCATTTCAAAAGGTGAAGAAGTTGATGGATTGTTCTCATCTACGAAATATCCACTCGGACTAGGATTCATACTAGCTACCAACATAAAACTACAGGGGTAGGTCACAGTAAACTTGGCTCTTGAAATGGTAACTTCTCTATCTTCCAAAGGTTGACGCATTACCTCTAAGGCACTACGTTTAAATTCAGGCAATTCATCTAAAAACAAAACACCATTGTGTGATAAGGATATTTCACCCGGTTGCGGGTAGGATCCACCACCGACGAGGGCTACATCGCTAATAGTATGATGTGGAGATCGAAATGGCCGCTGGTTCATTAAACCCTGTTCTTTTACCTTACCTACTACCGAATGAATTTTAGTAGTTTCAAGTGCTTCTATTAATGACATTGGCGGTAAAATTGTTGGTAATCTTTTAGCTAACATAGTTTTACCAGATCCTGGAGGACCTATTAATATAATATTATGACCACCAGCTGCTGCTATTTCCATGCAGCGCTTGATGGTTTCTTGCCCTTTTACATCGGCAAAATCTAAATCTGGATTTTCTAAATTTTCGTTGAACTCTTTTCGCGTATCTATTTTTAAGGGCGTTAATTCTTTCTTACCTTGAAAAAAATCTATAACTTCTTTAATATTATCAATGGCGTAAACATCGAGATCATTTACAACGGCAGCTTCTTTGGCGTTTTGTTTTGGCAATAGAAACCCTTTAAACCCTTCTTCTCTGGCTTTAATAGCAATGGGTAAAGCACCTTTTATTGGTTGTAAACTTCCGTCTAGAGAAAGCTCACCCATAATAATATAATCTTTTAAATCATTGTATTTAATCTGACCTGAAGCAGCCAAAATTCCCATAGCCAATGTTAGGTCGTATGCAGAACCTTCCTTTCTCAAATCGGCTGGTGCCATATTTATGGTTATCTTTTTCCCCGGAAGGGAATAACCATTATTTTTAAGAGCGGCAGAAATGCGGTAGCTACTTTCTTTGATAGCATTATCGGGCAATCCAACCAAATGATAGGCAATGCCTTTATCAACATTCACCTCTACTGTTATAGTTGTTGCTTCGACACCGAAAACAGCACTTCCGTATACTTTTACAAGCATTTAGTTATTTTTTACGTCTATTTTTAAGTGTAAAAAAATAACAAAAGTCAACAAATTCTCCGAATTAAATACT
>CAYPHN010000448.1:0-2329 GCA_964410265.1 uncultured Flavobacteriaceae bacterium
GTTATCATGTAGGTTTATTTGCAGAGGCTTTTCAAAATGCATTAATAAATTTTTAAGTATTTTTTAAAAAATTATTCGATTAAAATAGCTTAAATTTGCAGAAAATTTAAAATAATGACTTATGGCAAGCGTAAAAAACTTTAAAAAAGAAATAAATAATGTTTTATCGGATATCATAGAAGAGTGTTATATATGTCAGTTGACAAATGATGACAAAACTTCTGCTAAAGTAGATAAAATTATTGATGAGGCTATTGCTACTTTTGATGATTTAATTGTAAAAATGAATCTAAAAAAAGTTGATAATAAAAAGAAACATTTTCAAAAAATGCAAAGTGATTTAAATTCTAAAGCAACAGATTTACTGGGTAAAATTGATAAACTAAATGCTTAATTGAGATTTATTTATTATTTTTTTAACGCTATTTTATTATTATTATTATTATGTTTGTAATATGTAAATGAAGTTTTCGTTCTAATATTTATAAAAAATAATATATGGCAAGAGCAATATTTGAATATACAAAAACAGTTCTAAAGAAAGTTAGTTTTGATGTAGATTTGTTTTGTAAGGAATTGGAAAAATCAATAAAAAGATTATTACCTTATGAAATTGAAGAATTAAGAATTTGGTTATTAAAATTTACAGCAAACAAACCAGAATTATATGTTTGTATGGCAGTGATAAAAAAATAAATGGAGTTAATTTAACTCCATTTATTTTGTTCTATTATTAAGGTGTAAATATAATCTAGATTATACAATAGGAGCTGTTTTAGTTAGTGGGCTAATTATTTTTACATCTTGAAATGAAATTGCACCTCGAATTACCCCATCAATTGTATTTTTTAAAGCCTCTATTAACTGCATTTTTAATTGTGATTTGTGATAGATCAAACTCACTTCTCTAGCAGGAACTGTATTATTGAATTGTTTTAGGTACTTTTTATCTTGTTCAGCAAAATCTAATGTATGTAAATAAGGTATTAATGTCATGCCAAGTCCTTCTTTAGAAAGTTTGATCAAAGTATTGATACTTCCACTTTCTAAATGAAAATGAAGTTTATCAATATTGTTTGAATTTTTACATAAATTGATAACACTATTCTTAAAACAATGTCCATCTTCTAATAGTAAGATGTCATCTATCTCTAAATCATCTTCATTGATAAAGTCTTTATTAAATAAACGGTGATCGGAAGATACAAACCCAACAAAAGGTTCGTAATACAGAGGCCGCTCTTTAATTGCTTCATTTTCCAATGGAGTTGCCGCGATACCAGCATCTAAATGCCCGTCGCTTAATTTTTTAATAATTTCTTCAGTGGTAAGTTCCTCAATGTTTAATTTAATCTTAGGATATTTCTTTAAGAATGATTTTAAAAAAAACGGTAGTAAAGTTGGCATTACGGTAGGTATAATTCCCAATTTAAATTCACCACCTATAAATCCTTTTTGTTGATCTACAATATCATTAATTCTATTACTTTCATTAACAATTAATTTTGCCTGTTCAATAATTTTTTCACCTATTGGAGTTATTGCAATTGGTTTCTTTTTTCTGTTAAATATTGTGATATTTAATTCATCTTCTAATTTTTGAATCTGCATAGAAAGTGTTGGTTGCGTAACAAAACTGTGTTCGGCGGCAACTGTAAAATTTTTATATTCGGCCACAGCAAGAACATATTTTAATTGTGTAATCGTCATAAGTATAAATAATTTTGATAAAGATATTAAAACTATCAATGATATTTATGAGAATAGTAGAATAAATCTTTGTAAATTTGTAGTAAATTTAAAATCAAGTAATTATGAGTACTACAATATTAGGACTAAATAGAGAAAAAGTAATAGGTTTGAATACAAATTTGAATGAATTACTAGCAAATTTTCAAGTATATTATCAAAACTTAAGAGGTTTACATTGGAATATTAAAGGAAAATCTTTTTTTGAATTGCATGTTAAATTTGAAGAATTATACACGGATTCGCAAGAGAAAATTGATTTGATCGCCGAAAGAATTTTGACTTTAGAAGGCCATCCTTTACATACTTTTAACGATTATATGGATATGGCATCTGTTCCTGTTGGAAAAGATATATCTATAGATATAAAAGCTGTAAAATTGGTAGTTAATTCTTTAGAAAAATTATTAGTAATTGAAAGAAATATTTTAGATCAATCAGCTGATGCAAATGATGAAGGTACAAATGCAATGATGAGTGATTTCATTGCCGAACAAGAAAAAACGATTTGGATGTTAAAATCATGGTTGGCTTAAGGTGTGTTCTAAAAATTCATTCGCATCAAAATTTTCAGAGTTTT
>CAYPHN010000449.1:0-2305 GCA_964410265.1 uncultured Flavobacteriaceae bacterium
TAGTCACCCAATCAAGTTGAGTGCAAGCTATTCCCTTGTGTGTTAAAATTTGGCATGCTCGTTTCATATAACCTTTTAATAGAAGAATCTATATATTTAAATTACTAATAATTTTAATTAAGAATGCGCAAAAATAAGAATTAAATGGTAGTAAATAAACCCTTTTCCTATTTCTTTGTTCAAAATTAGAATTTTATTATTTCTTGATAAAATTTGTGGGTTGGAAAGCCCATAACATTAAAGTAGCTTCCTTGAATTTGTTCAATACCTATATAGCCTATCCATTCTTGAATACCATAACCACCTGCCTTGTCAAATGGTTTATACTTGTTGATATAATATTCAATTTCGGCTTCTTTTAATACCTTAAATTTTACAAGGGTAGTGTCGTTAAAAGTTGTTTGTTTTTCAGTGGTAGTTAAACAAATTGAACTAATTACTTTATGTGTTTTTCCGGATAGTTTACTCAGCGTTTTTTTAGCTTCATCATGTGTTTTAGGTTTGCCAATAGCTTTGTTTTCTAACCAAACTATGGTGTCTGATGTAATTAAAATATCCTCTTTTTGAAGTTCCATTTTAAAAGGAGCAGCTTTCAATTTTGCTAAATAATCGGTTATTTCTGAACCGCCTAAATGTTTGGGGTAAACTTCATCAATTTTATTTAACCTAATTTCAAATGCAATGCCTAATTCCTCTAATAAATATTGTCTTCTAGGTGAGCCTGAAGCTAATATTATATTTCTGTTTTTTAATTTTTGCCTTAACATAAATTATAAAGTAAAAATAGATAATATACCCAATAACATAATGAATTTTAATAAGTTGCTTATTTTTTGAAAATCTTTTTTAGTTTTGCTTTGGGTTATTTTAAACATAAAATAGAGTAGAGGCAGACTTACAAAAATTATTAAATAGATGCTTGTATAAAGGTTGGTTTTGTAAAGTGAGTAAATAATATAACAGATACCTATTAACGGAATGATGTTAAGAAAAACTAGTATATTTTTAGTTTTTTTATCACCAAACACAATGGCCATTGTTTTTGCATTAATTTTTTCATCACCTTTCTTATCTTCTAAATCTTTAATAATTTCTCTTAAAAGGGTTAGCATAAATGCAAAACCAGAAACGATCAATAGTATTTTAAAAACATGAAATTGTATGGTCTTATTGTAATTATTGGTAACTGGCACGATATCAAAAAGACCGACGATTAGAATACTTAAAAAAACAATAAAGGCAATCGTAATATTGCCAATAATAAGCTTCTTTTTTAAGTCAATTGCGTAACGATAAAGTAGGAACGATACAAGAATGAAAATAATAAAAAATGAATTTTTATCAATATAAATACTCAAGTAAAAACCCAGTAGTAATCCAACAGAATTTATAGCAATAAATAAAATATTTGCATTTTGAACTGATATTTTTTTCCCTACAAATACCTTGCTTGGTTTGTTGATTTTATCGGCTTCAATATCTTGTACATCATTAATTATATACCCTGCAATGGCTATAAAAATTGTAGCTATAACCAACAATATAAAATGCAAATTATCTAAAGATGTGCTTAATTCAAATTTTTGAAACAAAACATATTTTATGATCAGCTGAATCAAAATAATCATCAGCAAATTTTTCCATCTAAAAAAAACAAAGTAGTCTTTTAATCGCATTAGTAATTTTTCTTTAATCTTGCTAATGATTTTTTGTTATCTCGGTCTTTAATTACTTCTCGTTTATCGTATAATTTTTTACCCTTACAAAGTGCAATTTGCAATTTAGCCCACCCTTTATCCGTAATAAATAAACGCAACGGAATAATGGTTAATCCAACATTTTGAACTTCTTTGGTGAGTTTTTTTAATTCTTGTTTGTTCAATAAAAGTTTTCTTTCACTTTTTGAATAATGGTTGTAGAAACTGCCATGGCTATATTGTTCAATAAACATATTAATAACAAAGAGTTCTCCTTTTTCATTAAATTCACAAAAACTTTCTGTTATACGTGCTTTGCTTTCGCGGATAGATTTTATTTCAGTTCCAGATAATTGTATGCCAGCAATGTATTTACTTAAAATTTCGTACTCAAATCGAGCCTTTTTGTTTTGAATATTGATGTTTTTTTGCATACAACAAAACTAACTAATTTTAAGGATAAAATTTAAAGGAATAGAAAAAAGTAATTTGATTTAAACCGCTTAGCTTCTTATGATAAGAAACAGGAAAGTAATTTTTTATAGTTTATGATAACAATAGTCCGTTAAGGTTTGCATTAAACAGTTGATTATCAATAAAATAAGTTA
>CAYPHN010000450.1:0-2298 GCA_964410265.1 uncultured Flavobacteriaceae bacterium
AAAATCATCAAATTATTGGATGCCTAAAAAATGTTTTCAATGCGACAATCCGCCTTGTGTAAAAGTTTGCCCGGTTGGTGCAACATTCAAACGTTCGGATGGCATTGTATTAATAGACAACGAGAGGTGTATCGGTTGTAGATTCTGTATGGCCGCTTGCCCATATTCTGCCAGAGTTTTTAATTGGGCAGTTCCTCCAAAAGAAAACCAAGACGTGACATATTCTCCTGAAACAAGTATTCCTAGTAAAATAGGCACGGTTGCAAAGTGTGATTTTTGCCCAGATATGCTTAGAAAAAACAAACTCCCACATTGCATACCAGCTTGTCCTAATGGTGTAATTTATTTTGGAGATGAAATTGATGATACAGTAACCAATGGTGAAGAAACAGTACGGTTTAGTACTTTATTAAAAGATAAGGCAGGATACAGATATATGGAAGAATTAGGAACAAACCCACGTGTATATTATCTCCCGCCTGTTGACAGACTCTTTCCTTTTAAAAAAGATACCAAACAAGAAATTGAATCATGAAAAATCCCGAAAGAAAACAACAAATTTTCAATTCTGACAAAGAAAAACACTTATTGAGTCATTTAATAAGAACTTCTTTAAAATATAAAATGTGGATTGCTTTATTGGCCGTTATCATTCTTGTTGGCATGTATGCCTACTACAGACAATTGAGATATGGACTTGTGGTTACTGCTATGAGAGATTATACATCTTGGGGAATCTATATTTCAAATTTTGTGTTTTTTGTAGCAATTAGTTTGGTTGGCTCTTTATTTAGTTCGATATTAAAACTAAACAAAAATAAATGGTCAACACCACTTATTCGCATTTCTGAAATCATTGCAGTTGCCGCCATAATTTGTGCAGCAGTAATTATTATTGTGGATATGGGGCGACCAGATCGATTTTTTTATGTGTTAAAATACCTAAGAATCCAATCGCCTATTATTTGGGATGTAATTATCATTTCCACTTATCTGGTTATAAGTGTTTTACTTTTATATATTTCTATTTTACCAGACCTTGCACTTTGTAGAGACCGTTTAACAGATATACCGAATTGGAAAAAAAAATTATATAAAACTATTGCCATCCGTTGGAATAACCATCCCAAACAATGGCATATGCTAAAAAAGATCAGCAAAACCTTGTCAATTGCTGTACTTCCTGTGGCTTTTGCCATACATACAGTAACTTCATGGCTATTTGCAACAACATGGAGGCCGGGCTGGGACAGCACCAATCTTGGCCCCTATTTTGTTTCTGGAGCTTTTATGGCAGGTGCAGCCATTATCATTATTGCCATGTTCTTTATCAGAAATCAATTACATTTAAAAACATATATAAATAAAGACCATTTTGATAAAATGGGAAAACTACTCGTGCTCCTTTCTCTTGTTTATTTGTACTTTAATATTAATGAATACCTCGGTCCGGCATTTAAAATGGTAGGTGTTGAAGGCGAACACATTACAGAACTATTTGTTGGAAAATATGCGCCTATGTATTGGTTTGTTCAAATCGGAGGGTTAATTTTACCTATTATATTATTGACTTTCAGAACTTTTCGTAAACCAACACCAATTTTATTCATTTCTATTTTTGTTATTCTCGGAGCTTGGTTTAAACGATTTTTAATTGTAATTCCTTCGCTTCAACACCCTTATTTACCAATTCAGGGCGTTGATGAATCTTATTTGCACTATAACCCTACTTGGGAAGAATGGGCAATTACTTTATCTTCTTTTGCCTGGTTGTTATTGATTATTACAGTTCTTATTAAATTATTTCCTGTAATATCAATTGAAAAATTTGAAACAGAAAATCAAACAGCATCTAATATTCTTAAAAATGAAAATTAAAAAACACTTATCTAAAACTGTAATAAGGATCATTTTTTTTATAGGATTTTTATGCATTCCTTATTCTTTTCTTTACGGACAAGAGGATTTAGAAAACGCGAAAATATCACTCTCTTTTAGTGATGATAATGACTTAAAAACGATTATCGCAACAGTAAAAGATGATGAAGATCTACCCATTCAAGAGCTGGACATATTTTTTTATGTAAAAAGAAGTTTTAGTTTATTACCCATTGGGGATGTTTTTAATACGACAGATGAAAATGGAGTGGTAGAAGTATTATTTCCAAATGACCTAACGGGAGATGCATCTGGAAATGTAATATTGGTCGTAAAAATAATAGAATCAGACATTTATAAGGATCTAAAAATAGAACAAACATTGGCTTGGGGAATCCCTACAATTATGAATCAATCTGA
>CAYPHN010000451.1:0-1051 GCA_964410265.1 uncultured Flavobacteriaceae bacterium
AAATGACACCAGTGCTGTTATTTTTGGTAATGAAAGAGTCATTAAAGAGGGTATTAGAGTTAGAAATACTGGTACTCTTATGACTATAGGTGTTTCTGATAAATTATTAGGTCGTACTATAAACACTATAGGTGAGCCTATTGATTATGATACCTCTATTGAAGTTAAAGAAATTTTAAATGTTGAACGAAAAGCTGTAGGTATTATTGCTAGACAGTCAATTTTTCAACCTATGTTAACTGGTATGAAATCTTTAGATGCATTAATTCCTATTGGTAGAGGTCAACGTGAATTAATTATTGGAGATAGACAGACAGGTAAAACTTCTGTTGCAATAGATAGTATAATCAATCAATTAAATTATAATTATAATTTAGATTATAAAAATAATAATCTATACTGTGTTTATGTAGCTGTAGGACAAAAAAAATCGACTGCTGCTAGAATTTTCGAAACTTTAAAAAGTTTTCAAGCTTCTAAATATTCTATTATTGTTAGTGCTTTTGCTTCAGAAGCTGCATCTCTTCAATATTTATCTCCTTATGTTGGGGCTACAATTGGTGAATATTTTAGGGATAATAATAAGCATAGTTTAGTTATATATGATGATTTAAGTAAACAAGCAGTAGCGTATAGACAAATGTCCTTATTATTAAGAAGACCTCCAGGACGTGAGGCCTATCCCGGGGATGTTTTTTATTTACATTCTAGATTATTAGAGAGATCAGCTAAATTATCAAATGCATTAGGTGCTGGTTCTCATACAGGATTACCTATAATTGAAACTTTAGAAGGTGATGTTTCTGCCTATATTCCTACTAATGTTATTTCTATTACTGATGGTCAAATTTTTTTAGATACAGAACAATTTTATGCTGGTATAAGACCTGCTGTTAATGTTGGTTTATCTGTTAGTAGAGTTGGTGGTTCTGCACAACCAAAAATAATGAAATCTCTTGCAGGTTCTTTAAAAATAGGTTTAGCACAATTTAGGGAAGTTGAAAGTTTTGCTAGTTTAGGTTGTGATATTGATCCTGTTACTCAACAGTTG
>CAYPHN010000451.1:1070-2286 GCA_964410265.1 uncultured Flavobacteriaceae bacterium
GGTTATAGATTAACAGAATTATTTATTCAAAGTAAATTTGATAGCTTTTCATTAGATTTTTCTTTATTATCTATTTTTTCTGGTTCTAGTGGTTTTTTTGATAATTTTGAAGTTAAAAATATTGGTAGCGTTTTTAGTTATATGTTAAAAAATTTATTAGGGAAGTTATGATACCCATTTTTTAATTTTTTAAATACATCTAATAAATCTTTTTTAACAAGTGCTAATAATATGTTAAGTTTTTTTACTAAACTTATTTCTGCCAACAGAGAAAAAATTATAATATAAATATGTTGAGATTTACTTTAGATTTTCACGATATACAGAATCCGTTAACTCATCTAATATTAGGAGAAAAACCTTTTTTTAATTATTATAAGGATGATTGAAGTACTTATTTTATGAAACCTGCAAGTCCTATAATGTATGGTATAGTGGAATTGCATGATTTTATTATGGTATATCTTGTTTTTATTGTTTTTTTTGTTACTTTTATGTTAATGATTATTTTAAAAGAATCAACTATAAATGAGGGAAATGAATTAAATAAATTTTATAAAGTGCGTTCTTTATATAACGTTAAATTTAATCATCATACTGCTTTAGAAACTATATGAATTCTTATTCCTAGTCTTATTTTATTGACTATAGCTATTCCGTCTTTTATAATTTTATATGCTATGGATATTATTCCAAGTCATGATTTTTCTATAAAAGTCATTGGTCATCAATGGTATTGAAGCTATGAATATATTATGGAAAATATTTATATGTTTAATGTTGATATACCGGATGAGTTAGACATTGAATATAAAGAGTACAATGTTTTACATAGATATTCTTTTGATAGTTATATGATACCAGGGGATGAGTTAAAAGCTCATCAAACTAGATTATTAGATACTACAAATCCTTTAGTTATTCCTGTTGCTAGATATGCTTCTATTACTGTTACTGCTAGTGATGTTATTCATTCTTTTGCAGTACCTGCTTTAGGTATTAAAATTGATGCTGTTCCAGGACGTTTAAATACTGTTTCACTATATATTATGGAATTAGGCCATTATTATGGTCAATGTAGTGAATTATGTGGTGTAAATCATGGTTTTATGCCTATTGAAATTTATTGTGTTGATATGGTTGGTTTTTCCATTTATAAGGCAGCTTTAGCGTCAAAAATAGTTACAAAAAATATTGATTCAGCTGAAATTATTGA
>CAYPHN010000452.1:0-2264 GCA_964410265.1 uncultured Flavobacteriaceae bacterium
AATTTAATTGTTTAAATTTTAGTCAACCTATTTCATGAAAGTACATTTTCTAAAACGACCGGTAATAATCTTTGAAAAACAAATTTTTATCGGAAACAGCAAAAAAAATATAGCCTTGTTACATCAAAAAATAAAATTTTAATAGAGTTGATACAAAGAAAAAGGAAAATAAAGGCCTTAATTATTGTAGTTCTAATAATTACAATTATTTTATCTATCAATACCGTTATTTCAAAAATAATAACAACTAAAATTAATGAACTTGTATTAAAAAATAGTTTTCAATTTTATACAACCAATATAGGAAACGTTAAGTTTAATATTTTTCAGCGATCCGTCACAGCAAATAATTTGTTTCTAACTCCAACCAAAGAATCTATTTCAAAATTAAAAGGAAAAGCTCTAGAAACAAAGACTCTTGAAAAAATTAGTATTTCAGCCATTAAATTTAAAGGAATTCATTTGACAAAAATTCTTTTTCAAAATGATATTCATATCAATGCATTGCTTGTTGATAATCTTCTTTTTCAAGATTTTATAAATCCAAATATAAAGGGTGACCCCGATGAGAAACACCCTTTTAACTTGGATTCTATTGCCATAAAAAAAATAAAGGGGCTAAAAATTGATAAGATTGAATTCAAAAATTTTAATTACCAACAAATTGATATTAATTCTAAAGAGCTTTTATTTCATCATGAACCATTTGACTTAAAAATTGATGGGTTTATATTGAAAAATACAGGCAATCAAGTGTTTAAATTAATGCCAATAAAAAATATTTTTAAAATTGAAGATATTAATATTAAATTCCAAAAAAAAGGGTATAGGCTACAAATCGGTTTGATTAAATTAGATTTTAATAATTCGATAATCAGCATAAAAAAATTTAAATACAAACCTTTAATTAATAAACGCACCTTAGCCAACAGTTATAAATTCTCTAAAGCGGTTTTTGATACAGACATAGATAAAATGTTTATCTATAATTTTCAATTGAATAAAATGCTAAAAAAACAAGGCGTATTCATAGATAGTATAGAAGTAATTGACTTAGGTCTTCAGGTTTATAAGGATAAAAGAAAGCCATTTGATGAATCTATGCACCCAAAAGACCCTCATGTTTTACTCAAAGAAATGAAGTCTCCATTACATATTCAAAAAATTAAAGTAAAAAATGGTTCCATTTTGTTTGAAGCTCAATTGGAACAAAACGATTTATTAATGACCCTTAACTTAAATAATGTAAATGCCAATATTAATAATATCACTTCAATAAAAAAATATAGAGAAAACCCTCTTGAGGTTGATTTTCGATCTGATTTAATGAACAGATCAAAGATGCATATAAATATTGTTTTTCCGTTAAAAGATTTTAATAATTCCTTCAGGTTTTATGGAACCCTTGGCCCTGCCAAACTAAAATACTTCGATTCGGCTTTATACCCAGCTTTAGGTTTAAAAGTATTGCAAGGTGAACTTGACGGCTTAAAATTTGATGCTGTTGCTCATAGTACTAGTTCTGAGGGTAAAATGACTATGCTTTATCATGATTTGAAGGCAGAAGTATTTAAACCTCACTCTTTAGAGGAAAATAAATTTTTAAGTTGGGTGGTAAAAGAGGCTACTTACAAATCAAATCCTAAAAAAAATAAACTCCCAAAAGAAGTTGTTCTACATGCAGATAGAGTAATTTATAAAGGCTTTATAAGTTATATCTGGAAAACTCTACAAAGTGGAATTATAGCCACCATAACTCCTATAGGAACTACTACAAAAAAAGCGGAAAAAAAGAAATTAAAAAAAGAAAAAAGGGAGAAAAGAAAAAATCACAATTAATCTTTTTTATATAACATTGGGTTTAAATCATCATCGTTATACATTTTCATTTGTTTGTACACTTTCATATATTTATTCCCTTCAGAAATGTCTATTAAAAGGTCATCAATTGCCTCTGATAAATCTTCTCTTTGTTCCAATAAAATGTTTAGTTTAATTTTACAGGCATTTCTATGTTCACTACTAGCATCTTCACGAGTAGCTTCCTCATTCATATGATATATTTTTAATGCCAATATCGATAATCTGTCTAATGCCCAGGCTGGACTTTCAGTGTTTAGTTTCGCGTTTTCAGCGACATGCACATCTTTGTGTTTATTTAAAAAGTAACTATCAACATATTCCACCATATCCGTCCTGTCTTGATTGGAAGCATCAATTTTTCTTTTTAATTTTAAAGCATCAACAGGATCAATATCAGGAAT
>CAYPHN010000453.1:0-2262 GCA_964410265.1 uncultured Flavobacteriaceae bacterium
CTAGTGTTGGGCGTTTATGGTGCGATACATTTTTCATATTTTTTATCAGATATATTAAAAAGCAGGATTAGTTGGGATGCATCAATGATTCAAATTGTTGCCTTTGCAGGAACTTTTTTAATTATATTATTTGCTTTGGTTTTTTTGGGAAAAGCGCTTACAAAAATTGCTGAGACTGTGGCTTTAGGTTTTTTTAATAAAATACTGGGTGCGGTCTTTGGACTTTTAAAATATGCCTTGATTTTAAGTATTGTGTTTTTGGTTTATGATCAAATAAACTATTCTTTAAAGTTTATAAACAAAAAGAAAGCAAAACAAGCTACTTTATATGACCCAGTTAAAAATTTAGCTCCGACAATTTTTCCTAGTTTGGTAAAAATTGTTGAAAAGTCGAATCAAAAATAATCATTATTTTAGCAATGCAAATTAAAATACTATGTCGGCAATAAAAAAAGAATACAAAAGAATAACTACCAAATCATTGGTGGAAATGAAGGCCAACGGTGAGAAAATTGCCATGTTAACGGCTTATGATTATACCATGGCAAAAATAGTTGATCATGCCGGTATTGATATAATTTTGGTTGGAGATTCGGCATCGAACGTGATGGCAGGGCATGAGACAACCTTACCCATAACTTTAGACGAAATGATTTATCATGCCTCTTCAGTAATAAGAGCTATTGAACGATGTTTTGTTGTTGTAGATTTACCTTTTGGTACTTACCAAGGAAATTCAAGAAAGGCATTGTCGTCGGCAATTAGAATTATGAAAGAGTCTGGAGGTCACTCTGTAAAATTAGAAGGTGGAGAGGAAATAGCTGAATCTGTTTCACGAATTTTATCGGCAGGAATACCGGTTATGGGACATTTAGGTTTAACACCACAATCTATTTATAAATTTGGTACTTATACTGTTAGAGCGAAAGAAGAAGAAGAGGCGGATCAATTAAAAAGAGATGCCAAATTATTAGAAAAATTAGGATGTTTTGCTTTAGTTTTAGAAAAAGTTCCTTCAAAACTAGCCAAAGAAGTTGCTGAAAGTTTGACTATTCCTGTAATTGGAATTGGTGCCGGTGACGGTGTTGACGGGCAGGTTTTAGTAACCCATGATATGTTGGGAATGACTCATGAATTTAGCCCGAGATTCTTAAGAAGATACTTGGATTTATTTACTGAAATGGGAACCGCCTTTAAAAGTTATATCAAGGATGTAAAAACCAGAGATTTTCCAAATAAAGATGAACAATATTAACCTGAGTTTTTTATTAATACCAAATTGTTAAGAACTAAAGGATTCCGACTTTAATTACGGTACCTAAAAAACCAAACTAATTCACTTCACAATAGTATTTAAACCTATAACAAAACCACCACTAGTATGAATTGCATCAAGATATATGTGAAGTAGGTTGATTACAGTGGTAATTATTTGTTTATTTTTTTAAAATATAAAAATCAAATACATATTTTTATACTAAAATGTTTAATAAAACTACTGATTACTAACAAAATGGAAGATAATATGAGTAATTATCTAAGAATAATTTAAAAGGAGTTTAACAATTAATTTAATTGTTCGATATTTAACCAAATTTTAACAAGAAAAATCCGATCTAACCATTAGATTTGTTGCCCTTGTAGGATTTTATATTAATTCAATTTTTACAAAATAAATGGATACACAAAATGCAAATATTGATATTAGAGCAATCAATGAAAAAATAGAAAGAGAAAGTGCCTTTGTTGACTTATTACTGTTAGAAATGAACAAAGTAATTGTTGGGCAAAAACACATGCTAGAAAGGTTACTTATTGGTTTATTAGGAAACGGACATATTTTATTAGAAGGTGTTCCTGGTTTGGCAAAAACCCTAGCTATCAACACTTTGTCTAAGGCTATTAAGGGTTCGTTTAGTAGAATTCAATTTACCCCCGATCTTTTACCTGCCGATGTTATTGGTACCATGATCTATAATATGAAAGAGAATGATTTTGCCATTAAAAAAGGACCAATTTTTGCAAATTTTGTTTTAGCAGATGAAATTAATAGAGCCCCTGCAAAAGTACAATCGGCATTACTTGAGGCCATGCAAGAACATCAAGTAACGATTGGTGATACCACTTTTAAATTACCTGAACCATTTTTGGTTTTAGCGACACAAAATCCGATTGAGCAAGAAGGTACATACTCTTTACCAGCAGCTCAAATAGATCGTTTTATGCTAAAAACTGTAATTGATTATCCAAAAATGTACAATG
>CAYPHN010000454.1:0-2255 GCA_964410265.1 uncultured Flavobacteriaceae bacterium
ATCTTTATCAAAACTCCTGTTCTTAAACAATGATACACGCTCTTTTTTCGTGATTTTTTGATACTCGGAAGCTGCTCGAAAGAAAATTTCTTTACTTTCATTGTAAATTGATTCCAAGTAATCACTATCCTTTAATTGTTTAAATAACCATTTTTTACGCTTTGTAAACTCGTTCTTTCTGGCAGGTATATTCAAAATAACATTAGACGTAAGTTCTTGGGTGATTGTATTATCTCCAGATTTAAATGTAGCTCTAGAAAACATTAATGAACTCATTATGTGAAGAAAAACAAACCCTCCTTTTGAAATAAGACTTCTCTCTTCATCAGCGTAAGTATTACCTCTTATATCTGAATTTTTTAGTGTCCAAATGTTTTGATACAAAACAGCTGAAAAACTATAAATATCATAATCGGCTCCATCGTGAAATATTGTGTCGTATTTTCCAGATGTCTCAAAAAGTGTTGAAGTGTCATTTATTGCGACTACGGATTCCTTATTTACAACTGTATGAATTATTTGTGACATTTTTAATAATCCAATTACCTTATTTCCAGTGAATCCTTGCCTTTTATAAAAATTTTCTCTTCTCTCATAATATATCCCAACATCCTTTAAAAACTTTTCTATATTTCGTTGGATATTATCGTTTGCTTTTAAACTTGCAGACTTAACAGGGTTTTGAGAATTTGTTGCACTAATAATATCAGTTTGAACTTCTATATTTTCTGTATTTACTAACTTAACAAATACTTTCAAAGTATCAGGAAGTCTTTCATTTTCGAGATATGCATAGTACAAACAGTGAACAGTTTGACAACCATTAACAATTTGAGGATTGAGAATACTGTACTCGTTATTACCCAGCGGTTCAATAGAGTCTCCAATTATTGTAAGCCCATTATTCATTGCCCAAAAATTCTGAGCTTTGGAATTGTCTTTTGCTGTTTCAATAATAGATTTGTTGATTTTTTTATCTTCTCCTAAAAAAAACCTAACATTTCCTTCTGTCAAATGACTCTTGAATTCTGTTTCGTCACTTATTAATGATTTCATTAACTCATTTCCTTCAACAAACCCAGTGAACCCACTTATCTCAACATCTCGTTCTTTAATTTCAAGAGGCTGAGAACTAAATTTTATTTCAATACTTTCATCTTTTCTTTCTGTTAAGTCCATTAGCTTTTGAGCTCCCCAAAATTCAAATTCAAATGGAATATTTAATACGTTATTATTTAATTCTTCTTGAAGATGTGTTACTTTTTCTGGAATATTTATTTCAGATGCAACTGTAGCATAATAAACCTCACAAGTGAATCTTGCTCTTTCTCTGCTAGCTTTTCTGAATATTTTTCTAATCAAATCAGCGGCATCTATGATGTCTTGATTAGCACCTATCTTTTTTAGCTTATCTAAACCTAATTCAAGATTGAAAATTTCTTCTATTCCCTCTTTCAAATTTTTAAATCCGTTTGCGGAAAACCCATTTTCTTTTTTTACTTGAAAGAATTTTACTTTGATATGACTTTCTTTATTTATAGGATGATTTTCATCTTTCACTAGTATCCCATTACAATAAACATAACAATGGTCGATTCCTTCATCTCCTCCCTCACCCATAATACCATCCATCAAATCGTCAAATTCGATTCCATATAAATACTGAAGATTAGCGAAAGCTGAAACTGCAATCTCAAATTTATTTTTGTTAACTGAATTTAGTTCAGGATTATCTTCAAATAATTTATCGATTTGATCATCAAGTAATATTCTTAAGCTCATATTGTTTTTTTTAATGCCTCACAACGTTTGGGGTAAGATTTTGTAACGGATAAATGTAAGGATAATTTTCCGCAGGAAAAATTTCCGTCGTAAAAAATCACTTACTTTGAGTTAAGCGAAAAACCGTTATAAATTTTACCCGTTGTTAGCTTTTAGTGCTTTTTACTTTATTATTTTCCGCTTTGTTTTTTAATTCCGAAATGCTTTTCAAATTCCGTAATTATTTTTTTCCGTTTCTGATTGGAAAAGTCCGCAATGCTTTTCATTCCGCAAAGATTGGCAAAATTCCGCCGTTACTTTTTTCACTCCTCCGTTTTGCTTTCAAATTCCGTTGCAATATTTTCTCGACAAGTAGGAGAGAATCTAATTTTAAAGAACTAAAATGTTGGTGTTTTTGAGAATTTTTCGCATTAAAGCTAACGTTCGGTATATGCTTAGTGCGTTAAAAATACAATAATTTTTGGGTTTGCACT
>CAYPHN010000455.1:0-2247 GCA_964410265.1 uncultured Flavobacteriaceae bacterium
CACCGGTTTTATGGAGAAAGGTAAAAGGTGGTTTGTCGGCCGGAAGAGTACAATCTGTTGCAGTTCGCTTAATTGTGGAAAGAGAAAGAGGGATTGAAAATTTCGAACCAAAAGCATCCTACCGTGTTATTGCCGAATTTGAAAATAGCGATGCGAAAAAATTCAAGGCCAAATTACCAAAGAATTTTGAATTAAAAGAAGAAGCGGAATCATTTTTAAATACATGTATTGGTGCCGAATTTAAAATAGAAGACCTAAGTACTAAACCCGCTAAAAAAACACCAGCAGCACCGTTTACTACTTCCACTTTACAACAGGAAGCTTCGAGAAAGTTGTATTTTCCTGTAGCTAAAACAATGGTGGTTGCACAAAGGTTATATGAAGCAGGGTTAATCACTTATATGAGAACCGATAGTGTAAATTTATCTGAAGATGCCAAAAATGCTGCTCAGGAAGAAATTACTTCATCATACGGTAGTGCATACAGCAATCCAAGAAATTTTGTAACAAAATCAAAAGGGGCTCAAGAGGCGCATGAGGCGATTAGACCTACAAATATGAGCACTCGTGACGTTCAGGTTGAAAGTGATCAAGCGAGATTATACGATTTAATTTGGAAGAGAACTCTGGCTTCACAAATGAGTGACGCACAACTAGAACGAACCAATGTTAGAATAATTAATGATAAAAACAGCAAAAACTTTACTGCTTATGGAGAAGTAATAACCTTTGAAGGTTTTTTAAAAGTTTATTTAGAAGGCACTGACAATGATGATGATGAGCAAGAAGGCATGTTACCTAAATTACAAGGAAATGAAGTGCTTCATAATAATTTTATTACGGCAACCGAAAGATATACAAAAGCGCCTTATAGATTTACAGAAGCTTCTTTGGTTAAACAGTTGGAAGAATTAGGTATTGGTAGGCCGTCAACTTATGCACCTACCATTTCTACAATTCAAAAAAGAGAATATGTGGTAAAAGGTATGGTAGAAGGTAAAGAGCGCAACTACACCCAATTAACATTAGCTGCTAATAGCATTGATGCTAATACTTTGACTGAAAAAGTAGGTTCCGATAAGGGGAAATTAATACCAACAGACATTGGTAAAATTGTAAATGATTTCTTGGTAGCTAATTTTTCTAATATTTTAGATTTTAGTTTTACCGCGAACGTAGAAAAAGAGTTTGATGAAATTGCTGAAGGCAAAGAAGACTGGACGCAAATGATCAAAGAATTTTATAATGAATTTCATCCTAGGGTGGTAGATGTTGCCGCTAATGCGGAAAGAGCCAAAGGCGAAAGATTGTTAGGGGTTGACCCTGAATCGGGTAAAAATGTTTATGCTCGATTGGGAAGATTTGGTGCTATGGTTCAAATTGGGGAAGCTACAGATGAAGAAAAACCAAAATTAGCCAGTTTACAAGGAGATCAAACTTTGGGTAACATTTCATTTGAGGATGCCATGGATCTGTTTCAGTTACCAAAAACTTTAGGGCAATATGAAGGCGTTGATGTAGTGGTATCTAATGGTAGATTTGGTCCGTATATTCGATTTGATAAAATGTTTGTTTCTTTAGAGAAAGGAGAAAACCCTATGTCGGTTAATATGGATAGAGCCAAAGAATTGATAGAAGCTAAAAGAAAAGCAGATGCACCCATTGCCCATTACGAAGAATTACCAGTACAAAAGGGAGTTGGTAGATTTGGTCCGTTTATTAAATGGAACAATATGTTTATCAATGTAAATAGAAAATATGATTTTGATAATTTGACCCATGATGATATTGTTGATTTGATTGAGACAAAAAAGCAAAAAGAAATTGATAAAGTTGTACATAATTGGGTTGAAGAAGGTATTCGAGTTGAAAAAGCAAGATGGGGTAGACATAATATATTACAGGGAAAAGTAAAAATTGAAATTCCAAAAACTATGGATGCGCCTGCATTAAGTTTGGAAGAGGTTAAAGATATTATTGCTAAAAATGCGCCTAAGAAAAAAACAAGAAAGAAAAAAGCAGCTACAAAAAAGACTACTAAAAAGGAATAAATCTTTTTCCGATAAAATGTCATCCCCGAAAGGGGATCTAAATAACAAATTTCGGTTTTTGACATTCATGTCAAAGCTTGTGCCCAACTTGTTTGGGTATGAAACCAGCGAATACCCCTATGGCTCTGCCTAGGGATAGTTGGTTTAAAGAAATGGCAAGAAATCCCTGTGCTCTTGGCACAGGGCTGAATTGCCA
>CAYPHN010000456.1:0-2235 GCA_964410265.1 uncultured Flavobacteriaceae bacterium
CCAGTGAATAGAAAAACTTTTTTCATTTGTTAACCCTCCTTGATTACCGTGGCCACCAACAGTTTCACCCGTTTCATAAGCAAATTTTAATACAGAACGCCAGCTTAACCAATAATTAATACCAAAAGAAGTTTGAGAGGCATTTGATTCCCATTCAGATCCTTCTGGTGTATTCATTTCAGTATATCTAGTAACAAATTCTAAGCTTTTAACAAACTCATTTCCTGCCATGGTTGGTCTGTAACTCAATTGCATATAATATGCATTGCTATCATTATCAAAGGTATAAGTATCTCCATGATCAGCATCTACATAAACAGCAGCATCAACTTTGGTATTGTTGTATTGTGCTTTGATATCAATCAAACCAGCTATTGGTGTAATTAATTTAACATAGGAAAGGTCTAAAGCATATAAAAAAGCTCCAACATCTTCATAATCACCACCTTTGGTGCCAGTACCTCCTGTGCTATAAAATGAACCACCCAATTCAAGCGATGAATCTGATAAAGGTAAAAAACCTAATCTACCACCAACAGCTTTACTACCATTATTATCAACCAACCGTCCAAAGTTTAATTGACCTGCTTCTTCAGGTTCTTCATCACCTTCGTTAAGTGACGGACCGTTGGTAATATAACCAGACCAGTTCCATTTGGTGTTACCCAAATAAAATGCGCCTCTTAGCTCTATTCCTACTTCTGATCCTGGTGCAATTCCGCCATGACCAAAACCTAGAGGGTTACTTGAAAATCTATTGATCCATGATGGATGCAATCTTTCCATAAAAGTACCAAATGGCAATAAAAATTTACCAGCTCTTACCGTTAAATAATCATTAACAATATACATCATATTTATATATTCAAATCCAATTTCCAATTCATTTCCACTAAGTACAAATTCGAGTTCAGATTCAAGCATAAATCGATCATTCATTTTAAACAAAAATATAGGCGCGAAAGTTCCGCCATCAAAAGTTGATCTTGTATCACCATTGGTGTCTGCATATTCAAAACCTGCGTGTGCATAACCTCTAATCATAAATTGCGTACTGCTTGGTTTAAAACCATATTTATCAATTGCTGATTTCGCTATAGAATCAGTTCTTTTATCCGATTCTTCATCTTGCGCCATAACATTTCCAACTGTGAAAATGAAAAGCATCATAAATAGTAATTTCTTCATTTTAATAATTTTAAGTAAATAGATATATTATCTATTGTTTTTAATTTGTTATTTTTTAAATGTTCTAATATAATTTACCAGTTCCCATCTTTGGGTTTCGGTCAACATATCTTTATAACCTGCCATTGGGGCTTTACCTTCTGTTAATTTCCAGAAAATTGCACCGTCAGATTCTCCCTGAATTGCAGCATTGGTAAAGTTTGCTGGTGCAGGTTTTAATGCAGCACCTGCTACACCATCCCCTTTTCCTTTGGCACCATGACAAATAACACACATTTGTTGGTAAACTTTTTTACCTTTTTTTGTTGCATCAGCATTTCCACTTAATGGGTTTACAGTAGCGTCAGCCGATTTTGGAGCTTTCCAAGTTGATTGTGCGTTAATCTCACTAGATAATGATGCTACAAATAATAGGAATACGATTGAATAAATTAATTTTTCCATTTGATTTGATTTAAATAATTAATAAAATTTAATAGTGTTTTAATAGTCGCTTAATTTGATCTTTAAAGTATCTTTTTCTTTAATTATTAACATATAATATTTCTACTTAATGCTGTTAATTAAAAATTAAAGTTATGATAATATAGAGATATTCCAAACTATTGATCGGACTTTATGGATAAAATGTTATATTTTTTATTAAAACAATTCATCCTTTTGAGAAATTCAAATTAGAAAAACTTGATAGAATACGGGTATATCTTTAACCGTAATTGGAGGTATATAATAATTGTAATTTTTAGCAGTAGTTATTTCATTTTGAAATAGATTCATATAAGCTAGAACATATGTACTAATTACTTTTAATTGAAGATTTGTTAACTGTACTTCGCTATAAAAATTTGTTTGAGAGCCGGATATAAATACAACCTCGTTTTTACAACAATTACTACGTTCTGAATCAATAAAATCTTTTACAGAAATTAATTCACAACTTTCTTCTATCGCATACATATCCATACCACATGCTTCATCATTATTGGTAATTGATATAGAAAATACCTGATTACCACACTTATGTTTAAACATACTAAAAGATGTTGT
>CAYPHN010000457.1:0-2230 GCA_964410265.1 uncultured Flavobacteriaceae bacterium
TTTTTGTCCCCTTCTCATGTGTTCGGACGTCGATTTGAGCCCAGACACGTTTCTTAACACTAAGGTTCGGTTATTCTCCAAAATTCGTAGCCAATGATAATGTTGAAGAAAAAGGAAATACAAAAGTTTTTAAATTAAATTTAAATCTGTTTCTGCAAAACTGGATGCAAACATTTGATATGTCCTCTGTACAGGGTTACTACGTAGATGCAATTAATAGTCCAGGTTTTATACCAGATGATCTTTTATTGCCAAATTTAAAAACTTTTAGATTTAGAAGTACAACCAGTTTCAAATTCAATAAAAATTTATCATTTAAAGCCATTTTTAATCAAAATGATATCCAAAGAAAAAGTGCTGGAAGTGTTGTACCCACATTGACTTATCAATACTTAACCATAAGTAATGATTCGAGTGTACAAGATACACGAAGTTCTGACCTTCTTTTAAATCTTGGGTATTTTTATACTTTTGTAATTAACCAAAAATGGTATGCAAATATTGGCTTGTCACCGGGTTTTGGTGTAGAATTTAATAAATTAAATACAATAATTGATGATACAATCAATGTTACAAAAAGCAATGAATTAATTTTTAACATCAATACATTTATTGGCTTAGGATATAATTCTAAAAACTTTTTTAGTGGTTTTGCCTTAAGAGGAATTGCCACTACACGTGACAAAAACTCAATTTTGCAATTTAACACCGAAAGGGCAATCTTTCTTTTTTCGGTGGGATATAGATTTAATACGCCTAAATTTATTGACAAGGCATTTGATTGGGTTGAAAATATAAATCCAAATGGGGTAAAATTAGAATAGACTTTCTAACCTTAGGTCGTACTCAGGTTTCGAGCTAAACTATATTTCACCCTCTTTTTTATCTGTAAGACGATTGGTATCTTTTAAAAATTTATGCAACATCCACTCCATTTGCCCATTGGTTGATCGAAACTCATCAGCTGCCCATTTTTCAATAGCCCTAAGAACTTCTTCATTAATTCGTAACGCAAATGCCTTTTTCTTTGCCATTTTTAATTTCTATAATTTACCAACAGTAGTTTTAACATTAATTTTATGACTAAAATTATTAATAATCATCTTAACCTTGTCTGGTTTTTGTGTACCTATCAATAATTTACCACCATTTTTAAATTCTAATTGAACCCCCATATTACCTTTTACATTTAATGCTTTTCCATTCCCATTAAAACCCAATATTTTTTTTCTACTTAAACCTCGGATTCCCCAGCCACCATATTCTGATATTGGTGCATATTTACGAACATAACAATTTGATAATTCTTCCCAAAACAGAAACCGTGGTTTTAAATGTAAAGGGTGAAATTGATAAGAGATTCCTTTTTCATTAATTTCTATTTTTAGTTTAATCATATTTATAAATACAAATACAAATAATACTGAACCCCCACCAATCCACAATGACATCATAGACTCCTTATTATTATCCTCCAATAATTTTTGATATTCTTTTATATAGTTAATCACTAAAATAAGAAAGATTGCTATCTCGAAAAAAATCTTCCACCATTGATCAAACCTCTGTGTTTCTTTAAAGTTTTTCAAAATTTATATTCCTCTATTTTTTATAATTTTATTCCTCTTTCTTATCCCGTTCAATTATAGCTTTTAAGATTCCACGATGTGTAAGCATATTAATTACCTTCCACCCCATTTTGGCATAGCTATTTATCAAATCTTCAAAATTTTGTTGTGATTTTATGGCTGTACCAGTTTGCTTAATAATCTTATATTCTTTCATCTTGTTTATTTATGTTATTGTTATTAATGACTTAATGTACCCGCATTTACAACAGGTGTAGCATCTTTATCTGAACACAAAATTACCATTAAATTACTTACCATAGCCGCTTTTCTTTCCTCATCTAAAACAACTATTTCTTTTTTACTCAAAGCATCTAAAGCCATTTCAACCATACTAACAGCGCCCTCAACTATTTTATGTCTCGCCGCAATAATAGCTGTTGCCTGTTGCCTTTTCAACATGGCATTTGCAATTTCTTGCGCATATGCTAAATAACCTATTCGAGCTTCCAATACTTCTATACCAGCCATGGTTAATCTTTCAGACAACTCCTTTTCTAAAGCACTACTCACTTCATTAACACTAGCTCTTAATGTAATCTCTTCCTCCATACCATCATCTTCAAAATTATCATAGGGGTATAAACTTTCTAACTGCAGCA
>CAYPHN010000458.1:0-2214 GCA_964410265.1 uncultured Flavobacteriaceae bacterium
GAAATTCCAATTTTATTTGCAAAATCTACTGCATTTCTAAGAATATGCATTTTAACTTCTAATTTGGGTAATACATTGACAACACCATCAGTAATAATAAAGGGTTTATCATCAACACCTAAAGTCATATGCCATACATGACTCAATCTTTTTTTACCAATTAAATTTAAATCTCTTTTTAAAACAGCTTTTATCAAAACATCAGTATGGATATGCCCCTTAACTATAATTTTAACTTTTCTTTCGCTTGCTAGTTTTGCAGCAATGGGTGCGGTACTATTTTCATCTTTTTCATCAATAATTTTATATTTTGATATATTCCAACTTAGTTTTTCTGCATGTTTTCTTATTACGCCTTCATTTCCAATAAATATTGGATTGATCAAATTATGTTGAACTGCTTTATGAACAGATTCCATTGGAAATATTTCACCAGCATTAACAATAGCCGCATCAACAGTGCCTGATTTTTTTGCAACATTGATTAAATTATTAGGACAGATAATTTTTTTATTCGATAACATAAACTAAAATGCCCATTCGTAAGCGGAAAGGGAAACAGCACCACCAGTGTGTATAAAAAGCACATTATCATTTTTTGTGAATTTTTTATTTTTGATTAACCCAATTAAACCTGCAAATCCTTTACCCGTATAAACCGGGTCTAATAATATTCCCTCTTTTTTTGCTAAAAGCTTTGTGGCTTCTATCATACCATCAGAAGGTTCTCCGTAACCCGGTCCAATATATTCATCGTATACAACAACTTCTGATTTATCTAAAATACTGCACTGAAGTTTTTCGCAAACTTTTTTTGCTTCCATATAAACTTTATTTTCTTGAGTTGCTTTGTCATATCTAATACAGATTCCAGTGACAGGAATACTGCAATTAAAATATTTTCTACCAGCTAACAGACCGGCTTGTGTTCCAGAACTTCCTGTTGCATGCACAATTTGTGAAAAATTATATTTATGATTTTCTTTTATTATTTCATTTAAACACTCTACATATCCTAGGGAACCAATTGAATTTGCTCCACCTCCCGGTATAAAATAAACATTCGTACCTTGTGATTTTAAATCTTCTATTACTTTTTCGGAGTATTCTAAAAAATTTTCATTTTTAGGACATATCTTTATATCTGCTCCAAATAGCTTATCTAAAAAAATATTTCCGGAATTCATATAAGCTTCTGGCGGATCTTTAACTCTTTGTTCTAAAATAATAAGGCATTTTAAACCCATTAATGTGCAAGCGGCTGCTGTTTGTCTTGCATGATTAGATTGTACAGCTCCAACAGTCACAACTAATTCAGCTTTATTTTTTATGGCGTCTGGTATTAAAAATTCTAATTTTCTAGTTTTATTTCCGCCAGTTGCTAAACCTGTACAGTCATCTCTTTTTATAAAAATATTTGGGCCTCCTAAATATTTAGTTATATTTTTAAGATGTTCTATAGGTGTTGGAAAATGTCCTAATTTAATTCTTTCAAATTTTTCTAACATGCCTATTTATTTATGTTATTAAATAAAATATGCAAGACATATATATTGGTGATGAAGGCAAAGGATTTCCTCTAGTTTTAGTTCATGGTTTTTTAGGCTCATCAAGAATGTGGGAATCACAAATTGATTTTTTTAAAGATTATTTTAGAGTAATAACACCAGATCTCCCAGGCTATGGTAAAAGTAATCAAGTAAAATCACACAATAGCATTCAATCAATAGCTAATTTATTATTAAACTGTCTCGAAGAGAAAAAAATCGATAAATTTTATTTATTAGGTCATTCAATGGGCGGTATGATTGTTCAAGAAATGGCAAAAAAAGGTGGAGATAAAATTTCAAAGCTAGTTTGTTATAGCACCGGTCCCAGAGGTGAAATGCCCGGACGATTTGAAACAGTAGATCAATCTAGAGAAAATTTTAAAAAAAAGGGTTTAGAAATAACAGCAAAAAACATTGCAAAGACTTGGTTTATAAAAGGAGAAGATGCAAAATATTTTGATATTTGTATTAATGCAGGAAAACAAACTTCTATGGAGACAGCTGATAATTCACTAGTTGCTATTAAAAATTGGAATGGTGTTGATACTTTAAAAAATATTAAAAATGAAACATTAATTGTATGGGGTGATCAGGACAAATCTTACAATTTAGAACAAATCCAAACTTTAGAAAATAATATTGAAAATAGTAAATTAATAATATT
>CAYPHN010000459.1:0-2191 GCA_964410265.1 uncultured Flavobacteriaceae bacterium
TCAAAAGATTTTTTAGCGTGTTCGGGATAAGACCAGACTTGGCTAAAAATAAAAATCACACCTTCTTAGAAGGTGGCTTTGAAAAGCCCCTAAAAGGGGCAATGAGTAACTAAACGTTTCTCAATGAATAAGAATCAATAAATAGCGCCAAAAAAATATCAAGATAAAATTCAGGCAAAGCCGTCAGAACATGACCACCTGCAAAGCAGGTGGTTTTTTAAGGTGAAATAAAAAGAAAATAGAACAGCTATTGTATTATGGTGCTAGAGCAGCTTAAAAACTTAACGGACTATTGTTATAGTAGACAATCAAAAAATAAAAATTAATTTACAAACTTGGTTAGAACAATCTAGTTTTTGGGCAGGCGAAACAACAAGCAATTTTTCAAAACAAACAGGGATGATATCTTCTCCAAATGCTTCCGTTGAAACTGGCAATAGTCTTAGTTTAGAAAATTTTTATTTTGAAATATTTTTATTCAATGAAAAACTAGATTTAACTTTTGGAAAATTTGACCCTCTATTTGTTACCGTTTCGACAAACTATTCTGGATGGGATAAGTACAATTATTTTTCAAAAAGTGCCGCTTCAGATCCAGTACCAGATCTTGATAGTGGTATGGGAATCTATACAGAATATCATGCAACAAAAAAGTTTAGTTTTGGTGGGCTTATTGTAGATAATGAACCTAGAAATAATTTTTTATATGTCCCAAAATTTGAAGAAACTACTTGGAATTATATGGGCTTTTTTCGATTCAAATTAGGTTCGAAGAAAGGTTTATACTCCAATCATAATTTCGCTTATTTCTATCAATCCAAAACAGAAAATAGTGAATCTGGATCTGGATTTATTTATACAGGAAACCAAGGCTTAACCGAAAAGATGATATTGGTGTTGAAATTTTCAAATGCTTCTGGTCGTGTTGATAAACTAAATGCTGCCTATGTTGCTGGCTTAACTTTTACAAAACCAATGAATAGAGATGGTGATATAACTGGTTTTGCTGCAATTGTCAATGAAAAAGATAAGCAATACGAATATGGTCTAGATACTTATTATCGATTTTTTATAAACCCTTATATGAATATTGCACCTAATTTTCAAATATATTATACAATTAATAATCAAATCAATACCGTTTTTGGAATCAGAGCTTTTATCTCTTATTAAAATATACAATGAAGGTCCTCTTTAATATTTTCTTTTTGATAACAACATCTGTTATTGTATCTCAAGAAACTAACTATTGGTTTCATCAAACTGGTGCTACTTCTTCTTTAAAGGGAGGTATTGAGACTGCAGGAGTAAGGAATACATCTGCTGTTTTTTATAATCCTGGAGCGCTTTCTTTTATTGAAAAAGATATAATAGAAGGCCAACTAGATGTAATTTCTATTGATTTTATTTCTATGGAGAATGCAGGAGGAGAAAATGTAGATTTAAACTTTTTAGTAACAGAAGTAACCCCTGCCATGTTTACCTATTTAAAAAAATCAAAAAAAAACTCGAAAATAACATATGCTTTTGGAATTTTGTCTAGGGTTAATGTTACTAATTCGTTTGTTTTAAATCATGAACAGCAAGGCGAATTTCTTTTACCATCGGATAGTCAAGAAATATTCCAAGGGCGTTATAGATATGATAGCTCAATAAAAGAAAACTGGTTTGTAGGTACGATATCTTATAAACTAAATGAAATGATTGGAATAGGGTTAAGTACGAATGTCACTCTAAGAATTCAAAACTATTTAAAAACGTATGATGCTAGGGCGTTTCCAGAGGATGAATTAAACTTGCCAAATCAAAAATTTTCAAGATTTACTTCTAATAACGATTTACAAAGTCTTGATTACAGAGGGTTGGGAATTGTTTTTAAGCCAGGAATTAGTATAAATTTAGATAAATTAAAACTTGGAATGGTTTTTACAACTCCCAATTTAAATATTGGACTGTTAAACAGTTTTTCTTCTAGGTCACAATTAAGCATTTTACCAGATGAAGAACAATCAATTGTTAGTGAATTAAGTTCACTTTCATTTTACAAAGGAGCTTATAAAACACCTTTATCAATAAGTATTGGAGCAGAGTACATTTTAAATAAAATTAGTATTGCATTTGCAACCGAATGGTTTTCAAAAATTAATCCTTATGAAATGCTACAACATAGAATTGTCAGGCGAAAAAAGAA
>CAYPHN010000460.1:0-2176 GCA_964410265.1 uncultured Flavobacteriaceae bacterium
GGCAATTCAGCCCTGTGCCAAGAGCACAGGGATTTCTTGCCATTTCTTTAAACAAGTGATATTTTTACTTATTTACAACAAATAACATAAAATAATTATATTATTTGAAATCAAAACTTTTACCATTTAACGCAACTATTTGTTTATTTTTGTGACATGGAATTTCAACTAGAATCAGAATTCAAACCAACTGGAGATCAGCCTCAGGCCATTGATCAGTTGGTAAAAGGCTTGCATGATAACGAAAAATATCAAGTGTTATTAGGTGTAACTGGTTCTGGAAAAACTTTCACAGCTGCCAATGTAGTTGCATTAACACAAAAACCCACTTTGGTTTTAGCACATAATAAAACATTAGCAGCCCAATTGTATCAAGAGTTTAAACAGTTTTTCCCACATAATGCAGTGGAATATTTTGTTTCTTATTACGATTACTATCAACCCGAAGCCTATTTACCTACAACCGGACTTTATATTGAGAAAGATCTTTCTATAAATGATGAAATTGAACGTATGCGATTGAGTACTACTTCATCTCTCCTTTCGGGAAGAAGAGACGTATTGGTAGTGGCTTCAGTTTCTTGTATATACGGTATTGGTAACCCTGTAGAATTTAAGAAAAATGTTATTTCTATTGCAGTGGATCAAGTGATTGCGCGAACCAAATTTTTGCATCAATTGGTTACTAGTTTATATTCGCGTACCGAAGCCGAAGCAAAAAGCGGATCGTTTAGAGTGAAGGGTGATACCATAACTATCTACCCTTCTTATGGAGAATATGGATTTAGAGTCCACTTTTTTGGAGATGAAATTGAAGAAATTGAAAGTTTTAATCTGACAAACAATCAGATCATTGAAAAATTTGAAAGTTTAAATATTTATCCCGCAAATCTATTTGTTACCTCACCGGATGTACTTCAAAATGCCATTCATCAAATTCAGGATGACATGATGAAACAAGTAGATTATTTTAAAGAAATAGGAAAACATTTAGAAGCAAAAAGATTAAAGGAAAGAACTGAATTTGACCTAGAAATGATTCGAGAGTTAGGCTATTGTAGCGGTATTGAAAATTACTCTCGCTACTTGGACGGGAGAGAATCTGGTACACGACCTTTTTGTTTATTAGATTATTTTCCGAACGATTATTTGATGCTGGTTGATGAAAGTCATGTTACCATTCCTCAAGTACATGCCATGTATGGAGGTGACCGATCAAGAAAAGAGAACCTCGTTGAATACGGGTTTAGACTACCCGCTGCCATGGATAACCGACCTTTAAAGTTTGAAGAATTTGAAGCCATTCAAAATCAGATTATCTATATCAGTGCTACTCCAGCGGACTATGAATTAAAATTAAGCGAAGGTGTTATTGTAGAACAGGTTATCAGACCTACAGGATTATTAGATCCTGAAATTGAAATACGTCCAAGTTTAAATCAAATAGATGACCTGATCGAAGAAATTCAAAAAAGAATTGAAATTGATGAACGTATTCTAGTCACTACATTAACCAAACGAATGGCAGAAGAACTGACCAAATATTTAAGTCGTATTCAAATTCGTTGTCGTTATATTCATTCAGATGTTGACACCTTAGAAAGGGTAGAAATTATGAGAGATTTACGACTAGGTATATTTGATGTTTTAATTGGTGTAAATCTTTTACGTGAAGGATTGGATTTGCCCGAAGTGTCTTTGGTTGCCATTTTAGATGCAGATAAAGAAGGTTTTTTAAGAAGTCATCGCTCATTGACACAAACGGTAGGCAGGGCAGCAAGAAATATTAATGGTAGAGCTATTATGTATGCGGATAAAATCACAAAAAGCATACAACTAACTATAGATGAAACCAATAGAAGACGAGAGAAACAAATAGCTTATAACAGCAAACACAATATTACACCGAGACAAATTAAAAAGAATATTGATAAATCATTAACAAAATACGAAACCGCTAGCTATCAGTATGAAGAAGCAAACTCCAAAGCGGCCGAAGCTGAATTACAATATTTAGCCAAACCAGAAATTGAAAAACGCATACGTGAAAAACGTAAAAATATGGAAGGTGCTGCCAAAGCCTTAGATTTTTTAGTAGCAGCAAAATTAAGAGATGAGATCAAAGAATTGCAGAGGTATTTGTAAATATTTGAATTTAGTAAAATTGTTTTTTACA
>CAYPHN010000461.1:0-2151 GCA_964410265.1 uncultured Flavobacteriaceae bacterium
ATTGATTAAAAAGCACTTTATCCATATTTCTTGAATATTCTAATGGAGCAAGTAATACCAATTCTAATAAATAAAGTTATGAATTATTAATCCAATCTCGATACATAATTGATTTTATTAACTCGAAATTTTGACTCAAAATATTCCATGCTGAACAAGCGCAATCTACTATTTCAGTATAATTCACATAGCATTGATTGGATAAATAATGATTTTTGATCCACTCCCAAATTTGTTCCATAGCGTTGAGCTCTGGAGCGTATGGTGGTAAAGGTACAGGAGTAATATTATTTGGAACAATTAAATCGGTAGCTCTGTTCCATCCAGCATTGTCCATTAACAAGCTTACTATTACCCATAAGTATTTTACAAACTTGTTTTATTTCTAAAAAAAGCTAATGCATATCTCTTTGCTGACAAAACTTTATATAAATTTTTAACTACAACTAAAATAAGTTGCCATGTATTAGTATAAATTTTTTATATTTCGCAATCTTTCTATTATTCCTTCAAATTTTCATAACACTATAAAATCTTTTTTTTAAGGGGCTTTTTGGGCCTCTTTTTTTAATTCAATATTTCTACAGCTCCTTATCTTATGTGTGTGCAAGATTCCATCCTTCTGTAAGATCAAATAATCTTTTCCATCCACGCCATAACGTAATAGGCCCTGGTTCTCCATCAGCTTTTCTTGATAAAAAACCACCTAAGCTTGCTATCCATCTTACTGCTTCTCTTATCGTCGGTGGGGTATTAGGATAAATTTTTGTACGATTCTTTTTTGTATACAGCACTTTCCATTCTTCTTCAGATAGCAAGTGAGTACAGGGAAGATTTGGGTTATTTCTTGCAACTAATGTGATAAAAAATATTCTCCACGCAATAATACTTATCACAGTGAGGTAACGTATTAATCTATCAGATGTTCCAAGCCTGCATTGTTCTACTTTTAACCCTGACTTTAGAATTTTATGAAATACTTCAATTCTCCATCTTAGACAATACCACTTTACTTTTTCTACTGCTTCTTCAAAATTATTCACCTTCATATTCGTTAGTAACATCCAGCTCAGTGAGTCTTCTCCAGAAGGAGTCGATTTTTCTATTACATAAACTGCTGTTAATTTTAACTTAGGCAATTTCTTTATTTTTCTTTTTATGTGATTCTGTGGTGGACTCATGGTAAAATTACTAAATTTTATCTCCAAAATAGCAGTTCTTTTTTTCTTATTATCACGAGCTGGCAGTATAACTTCAACTTCTCCTTTACATGGTGTATTACCTAACAAATTCCATAATTTCTCTCCAGTAATTTTGGAATATATAGACTTTTTATTTACTGTTCTATCCTGACGAGCTCTCACTAAAAATGGTAATTTATCCTTGGAGGCAGCCTCGAATAAGTCATAAATATCAGCTTCTCTATCACAAATAGTAACAAGTTTTACATTTTTTAATTCAGAATGATTATTAGATTTTTTAAGTGATTCTAGCCACTTGATGCTTTCCTTTCTTTCAATAGGAATACGAGTATTATGACTTCTTTTTTTGAGAGCGTTTTCTTCTTCATCCAGTTCAGTTCTTGAAGTTATTTTTTGGTCTAATAATCCTATCGGCAATCCTTCAGTTGTTACCGAGAATGTTGTATGCATAACCAATCCATGGGTTTTAAAATTTGTTGTTTTAGATCTTATTCTAGATGCTATAACACCTAATCCACGAGTCTTTTTATGATTTTTATAAGAAATATAACATGTATCTTGTATCGCTAGAATTGTTGAATATTTACTTGCTCTTTCAACAGTCTTTTTTACATGACTATCTAATATCTTACCTTCAGAAATTGCATCATTTTGAAAAAACCTGTAAGCCGCTTTTGTTTGTGACCACTCCTCACAAGCTTGATTTATTGAACTTTCAGGTGAGTCAGATAAACTATCTGCTATCTTCTGTAATCTGATATTTAGTCTCTTATCACCAAAATCAACCATTCCAAATTCACTAGCTGCCCAGCCACTGCTTATATTTAAATGTGCTTCTTCCATAATTCAATAATTTTCAATTTATACAATGAATATATTACCTCTTGATATTAAAAAAAATTCTTTTTCATAGCTTTTATACTTATGGGTAATAGTAAGTCTAAGAACT
>CAYPHN010000462.1:0-2111 GCA_964410265.1 uncultured Flavobacteriaceae bacterium
AATTTTTCAGATTCAAAATTACTTTTTTTATCGTTATCGCGAGTAATAAAAAACAGCGTCGCATCATATTCTCCCAAATAGTAATCTACCCTGCCAATTAACCACGGCTTACCCTTGCCCTGTTTAAACACAATTTTGGCTTTTTGAAATAGCGCACCATTTTCTCCTTTGGCTTGCATACTAAAGGAATTATCTAAATAAATAATAGTTTCTTTATGAAGTCCGTTTTGTTCTTTATTTAAAAATGGTTGCGCAAAAGCAATGATTAAACTCGTAAAAATTAAAAGCCTGCTTAAAAGAATAAGTAGTTTTTTTAGTTTCGCACTTTTTCTGGTTTGTTGTTCAATTGCCTTCAGTATTTTGACATTGGTAAAGGCAACTTTTTGAAATTTTTGAAGCTGAAATAAATGAATAAGAATAGGAATAATCAGTAAAAAAAGAAGATATAAAATTTCAGGGTTCTTGAATTGCATTATTCCGGATAACGATTTTTCAAAAGTAATAATTTATTTGACATCAAGGTATGGCTTTGAAGTATAATTAAAAATAGAATAAAATGGTTTTAACTTTTATTAGTGACACTCTAAAAAATTAATTTCAATTTTTTAATTAATAGAACCCACACAATGTCAATAAGTTAAATTTTATGTTCATCCCCTTGTCCTAAAGGGAGTCAAAAATGTTAAGTATTAAATGATTTTTCCTTTTAGGGTTAGGTAAAAATTAATTCAATTCAGAAATACTACCCGAACTATCAATTTTATATTTAGAATATTTATTCTTTTTTCTAATGAGCAATAATAATTGTGTAGCCGCGTCATTTAAATCGGTTGTTATTAATTTTCCTTTATACTTTTGGGTAATTGTTTTTAACGGAGTATGTGCGACTATATGAATTTTAGAATCATATTTTTTTAACATTTTATTTAATTGGGGTTGCAGAGTGTCATAAAGTACATAACCGCGATACCAAAATGGACTATTTTTGTTATAAAAAAAATAATTCATTTCTTTCCATTTCTGGATATTGTATTTTAAACTATCTGGTTCATCTTCCACAATCTCAAGAAATATTGGATCTTTCATGAAGTTTTGAACAGTTTGGTTAAATTCATCAATCGATGGGGTTCCCAAATCAACTATTCCTCCATGAGCAAAAATAATTTTGTTAATTTTCAATACAGATGGCTTGGAAAGTAACCATTGTCCCAATAGCGAATTTTTGGGATGAAATAATTGATTATATTTTATTATATAAACCCCTGCAATGGTAGCTTCCTTTGGACTTAAGTATCTTAGGTCTTTAGTCATGATCATTATTTCATGATTGCCTAAAACCAAATGAACTTTTCCTCCAGTTTTTTCTGCCTTTTGCTCCAGTTCATAAATAAACCACAATACTTTTGTTACGTCGTTACCTCTATCAAAAAGATCACCTAAAAAAACCAAATTTGATTTTCCGGCAATCCAATTAAGATCCTTATCTATTATATTTGATTTGATTAGTAAATTAGCGAGTTCATCATATCTTCCATGTACATCACCAACCACATAAATAGAATCTATATTTTTGTATAAAGATTCAATTTTATTTGGGGTTGGCCTTAGATTGATGTTGTAAATATTCTCATTTTTTCCTCCAAAATGAAAAGTCATTTCGCTATTTAGTTTTTGATCGAGTGTAATGGAATGTACACGGCTTAATTCTGTTTTTCCTTTTGATATTATATTATTGTTTTTATCCGATAATGTATACAAGCCCATAGTTTTATTAGTAGTGATCCAGTTGAATTTAAGTCCATTTTTAGTTTCAATAAAAAGTGAGTTGGTTCCTGAGAAATCGAATTTTTGTGGAAGTTTAAATTTTAATCTATCATTTTTAAAGGATACTGTGATAAAAAAGAGGATACCAGAAAAAAACAGTAAAAGAAAAAGGTTATAAATTTTAAATTTCAATTTTTTTAATTGCATTCGAAAAGAATTAAATGGAATTTCTGTTAAATTAATAGTTCGTTATATTTTTGTATAATACAGATTTAGAGCTGATTATATCACAATACTTATATAAAGTAACTTATTGACAATCATAAGTTTAATTCATAATTCAACAT
>CAYPHN010000463.1:0-2071 GCA_964410265.1 uncultured Flavobacteriaceae bacterium
AAGTTTGTGCACATTGCCATGTAGATGCGGGACCAGATAGAAAAGAAATCATGACAAAAGACACTATGCTGTCTTGTCTTGAAGTTATTAAAAAAACGTCTGCACACACTTTAGATTTAACTGGAGGAGCTCCTGAAATGAATCCGAATTTTAGATGGTTTGTTAAAGAAGCATCCAAAGTAGGTATTAAAGATTTTATTGTACGTTCTAATCTAACTATTCTTTTAGCCAATAAAAAATATCATGATTTACCTCAATTTTTTAAAAAATACAATGTTCATATATTCTCTTCAATGCCACATTACACTAGAGGTAAAACGGACAAACAAAGAGGCGAAGGTGTTTTTCAAAAATCAATCAAGGCCTTAAAAGCATTAAATGCTGTTGGCTACGGAATGCCAAATAGCACATTACAATTAGATTTGGTATACAATCCTTCAGGTGCATTTTTACCTGGCGATCAAATGGCTCTTGAAAACGATTTTAAGAAAGCTTTGAAAGAGGATTTCAATATTCAATTTAATAGTTTATTTAGTATAACCAATTTACCCATCAGCCGATTTTTAGATTATTTAATTGCGTCTGATAATTATAAAGATTATATGTACGCTTTGGTGGAAGCCTATAACCCAAATGCAGTTAAAAATGTGATGTGCACCAATACTATTTCCGTAAGTTGGGATGGGTGGCTATACGATTGTGACTTTAATCAAATGCTACACTTAAAAGTAAATAGTAAAACCAACCATATCTCAAATTACAATGAAGAGATTTTGTCAAAACGAAATATTATTATCAACCAACATTGCTACGGGTGTACTGCTGGCGCAGGAAGTAGCTGTCAAGGGGTTGTTGCTTAAAATTAAATTATGAAATATATTATATTCATTTTCTTATTGATTTCAAGCCAAGTTTTTTCTCAAAAATCATTAAAAAAACTACTAAAAGAATACAATACTGAAAGTATACCCTATATGGATGTTAATGAACTCAACAATAAAATAGATATAACACTACTCGACGCTAGAGAGATTAAAGAATACGAAATAAGCCATTTAAAAAATGCCATTCGTGTAGGTTACGACTATTTTGATATAGAAAAAACCTCAGAAAGTATAGCCGATAAAAAAGCTATAATCGTGGTATACTGTTCCGTTGGAATACGCTCAGAAGATATTGCCGAAAAATTACAAAAGGTAGGCTACAAAAATGTATACAACTTATATGGCGGAATATTTGAATGGAAAAACAATGGTTTTAAGGTGTACGACAAAGACAATCAGGAAACTGAAAAAGTACATACTTTTAATAAAGAATGGAGTAAGTGGCTAAACAAAGGAGAAAAAATTTATGAATAAACAGCTGTTAATAGTTTTCGTGAGAAACATAAAATTAGGAAAAGTAAAAAAGAGATTGGCTAAAACTATAGGCAATGATTCTGCTTTTGAAGTATACAACGAACTCGTTAAAATTACCGAAAATATTACCAGTAATTTACAGGTTGAAAAGCACATTTATTTTTCGGATGTTGTCATGGACTCCAAATGGAAAAACAACAACAAAGTAGTTCAAAAAGGAATTGATTTGGGCGAAAGAATGAAAAACGCTTTCTTGGATGGATTTTCTAATGGTTTTGAAAAAATTGTTTTGATAGGCTCTGATTTACCTGATTTAACTGAAAATATTATTTACGACAGCTTCCATAAATTATCCAATAACGATATTGTTATTGGTCCGGCCCAAGATGGAGGCTATTATTTAATAGGCTTGTCTAAAATGAACAATGCTGTTTTTGAAAACAAACCTTGGAGTCAACCTACCCTATTAGAAATTACTTTACAAGAATTGCAGCAAAACAATCAAAAAATAGCTCTTTTACAAACCTTAAATGATATTGACACCTTTGAAGATTTGATAAGTTCTACCCTTTACCAAAATAATATAGCCCTGCAAAATTTAATAACCAACACCACAGATGTTTAATATTATGAAACGAGCACACCAAATTTTGATACATAAGGGGGTGACTAATAGCGAACACATGTGACCAATTAAAAACAATAAAAATAAA
>CAYPHN010000464.1:0-2044 GCA_964410265.1 uncultured Flavobacteriaceae bacterium
TGACTATAATTAAATGTTTAATTTTTAGTCAACCTATTTCAGGAAAGTACAAAAGAGGAATTAAACACAACGTTTGGTATATGAAAAGTAGGCGATTTCGAAATACGAAACTTTTGGTTTAGCACAAAGTTTGATACGAGCCAAAACCCTTGATTTTATTGCTATTTCGCCTATTTTTTATATACATTGTTGTGTTTTCGTATTTTATTTTTCGTTCTGTTGATAGCATTGACAAAGACATACTCTTTTGCAATTTTGGGCTTGAGCGTTGGCTGTAGCGATTGCAAATGTGTATGTCTTTAGGTGTTGGCATTTTAAATTTTTTCTATGAGTTCATTTTTTAGCCATTCAAATGCAGCTTCTTGATTATATTCTATTTCTGGTCGCAACAAAGCTTCCATATCTCCTGTGAAATTCGGGTCGTTTTCCTTTTCTTCTATATTCATTAGAAACTCTTTTTTACTTGGAGGTCTATTTCCTGTAGAAAAAGCGGTATACTTTTTAAAGGAATGGATAATCTCATCAATATTCAATCCCATATTTAAACGAGAATAATCTAAATCAAACAAATCTCTTCCTTTACTGCGTTGGTATAAGGCTCTAAGTTTTGTTCCCAAAAGTTCGTTGATACTGTATGTTTTTATTAATGCTTTTCCTGAAAACCATTCATTATCAATTTCAAAAGGGAAATCGACCCAATCCAGAACATTGAAGTGTTCTTTGCAATTGATTTCTAGTTTTAATCGCAATCTTATTCCTTCATACTCTGAGGTAAATCTATATAATGCTTTTGCTCCATGACCTTTCACTTGTGTTTTTCTTGGTTCTTCAAAAAATGTAATGACTTCATTTAATCGTTGCATTATCGGTTTTATTGGGCCAGCTTTAATTTGAACTAAGTCAATATCTTCAGAATATCTTGGTGCAGGATTTAAGTATAACTTATGTAATGCTGTTCCACCTCTAAATGCTAAGTTTTCTCTCAAAAAATCATCAGAGAATATTTCCACTAAAGCACGACTTATTACTAAATCTTGTTCTACTTGAGAAAATTGTTTCCAAGGAGCATGTTCTTGCCATTTTGCTATGTATGGTTTTGGAATCATAAATCGCTTTCAAGTTTAATGTTTACATCTATTTTCCAAACATTATCAATTGCTCCAGGTTTTTGTCTTGATTTTGGGCTTAACAAAACAGGAAAGAATTTAGACTGTTTAAGATGTTCTTTTATTTGTATAGTTAGATTTTCATTTGTTTGTAATTCTTCTAGTAAAAATCCAAAACGTTGTAAAGTGCTTTTATGCGAATACCACGTTAATAGTTCTGTAATATCATTGTCGGTTAACTCTTCTGTCAATTCTTCTAAAATGGCTAACATTCTATTGAGTCCGCCTAATTTGGTTTGATGATGAATTAAGTCCACCATTGTAAGAGCAGGGCTTGAAATTTTAAAAATACCAGCATCTGATTTTTTTTTCAAAATGTTTTTCTTTGGCCATTTTGATGTAGTCAAAAAGTTAATGTCAATTGATTTTTTTTTGATTTTAGATAGAGCAGGAGTGTTTATCATTATGTAATCTCGCTGTGCTTGTTGATGACTAGCTCCATGAAATTTGGCTGCTGAATAAAAACCTAAATAGTAGTCCCTTTCTAAATTCTTAAAAAGCTTATCAATGTATAATTGAATTGGCAATTGCTCTTGTTTAGAATATCTAGGTGGAATTATTAAATAAAAACCTTTTCTTAGGTTAAGAATCTCTTTTTTTTCTACTAATCTAGAAAGCTCTCTTTTCAAAGAGGTATCCGTTTTATTACAATTTTCTAATAGTTCATTCCATGAGAAGGCGTATTCCTCAAAGGATTGAAGTTGTTTTATGTAATTGGATATTGTCAATCGTAGTAATTTTTCACGCAAGATACCATTATTTGGTAATTATCATAATATTTTTCTATTATCTTTCTGCGTTGGAAAAATTTTACTCTTTTATTTTTTCAGAAGTGGAATTGAGCTATGGCAAAAAATAAATGTGTAAAATATGCGGCT
>CAYPHN010000465.1:0-2044 GCA_964410265.1 uncultured Flavobacteriaceae bacterium
CTCTGTTTCTTGTAAATGGGAAAACAAGGTGTAGAGAATCCGATAGTCATATAAAATATTTGTAATATGAATGATAAATCATACATAAATTGGTTTTCTATGAGTGATAAAGCACTAATGGAAGCCATTGGTGAGTTTATAACACATCATCGTTTGAATCAAAATAAAACACAAAAAGAAGTAGCTCATGCTGCCGGAATTAGTCGTTCAACATTAAGTTTATTAGAACGTGGTAAAAAAATTGCACTCAATTCATTAATCCAAGTTTTACGAGTACTGGATTTACTTTATATTATGGATGTGTTTAAGATTAGTCAAGAAATTAGCCCTATAGAATATGCCAAATTGCAAAAGAAGAAAAGAAAACGAGCCAGTACAAAATCCAAAAATAATGACACTAAAGAGGATATAGGATGGTAGATGTAGCAGAAGTTAAAATATGGGGAGCGTTAGTTGGAGCTGTACGTTGGAACGAAGAGCAGCAATTGGCAAGTTTTCAGTATGACAAAAAATTCATTGAAAGAAAACAAGATTTATCGCCTATAAAGATGCCTATTGTAAACGGAGATCGGATTTATCGGTTTCCTGAACTAAGGCCAGCTAATGATAATACTGTTGATACATTCAAGGGATTGCCTGGACTATTAGCAGATGCACTACCCGATAAATATGGTAACCAATTGATCAATGTTTGGTTAGCACAAAATGGACGACCGGCAAACAGCATGAATCCGGTGGAGCAATTATGCTTTATTGGTGCAAGAGGTATGGGAGCTTTAGAGTTTGAGCCTGCCCAATTAACTACTAGTAAAAATACTTTTTCTATTGAGATAGATAGCTTGGTAGATGCTGCAAAAAATATGCTATTCAAAAGAAAAGGGCTAGAATTGAATTTCAATCATGATGAAAAAAAGGCTATGATGGAAATTTTAAAGATTGGAACATCAGCAGGTGGTGCCAGACCAAAAGCAGTCATTGCCTATAATATAAAAACAGGTGAAATAAGATCGGGGCAAACAAATGTACCCAAAGGGTTTGAACACTGGTTGTTAAAGCTGGATGGCGTTAACGATGCTCAATTTGGTGAAAGTCATGGTTTTGGGAGAGTAGAATATGCATATTATAAAATGGCTGTAGATTGTGGTATTGAGATGATGGAATGCCGGTTATTAGAAGAAAATAATCGTGCCCATTTTATGACAAAACGATTTGATAGAGAAAAGAATAATGTAAAACACCATGTACAAACTTTTTGTGGAATACAACATTTTGATTACAACAATATTTATGGATACAGTTACGAACAGTTATTTCAAACCATGAGAACCTTAAAATTAACATATCCTGAAGCCGAACAATTGTTTCGTAGAATGGTTTTTAATGTTATGGCAACAAATTATGACGATCATACCAAAAATTTTTCTTTCAGATTAAAGAAGAATGAAAAATGGGAGTTATCACCGGCTTATGATGTTTGTTATTCATACAATCCAACTAATGTTTGGGTAAACCAGCATACACTAAGTATCAATGGCAAACACAAAAATATTACAAAAGCTGACTTGATGATGATTGCTAATGCAAACAGTGTAAAAAAGGGAAGTAAAATAATTGAAGAGATTAAAAGTGTTGTTTGCAACTGGAATAAATATGCTGACAAATATAAAGTGAAAAAAAAATTAAAAGATACTATTACCAATAACCTTGCTTGTTATAAAATTATATTTGGTCATCAATCTTAGAAAAATATACTATAAAATCATAGTACTTTCTATTAAATTTTCAATTTCATCCAAAATTTATATTTTTGTCTAAAAACATCTCCAAAAGTGATTTTTAGCACATCTCAAATGTTAAATATTTATAAGTTTTTTTAATGCATTGTCAGTGTGTCATCACAAAAGTGAAAACATCTGTATGCCTTGTTGTATATAGGTTAATAGTAGTAGTAATCTTGTTTTTTTCTCCACAAAAGAAAAACCGAAACGTGAGTTTCGGTTTTTCATGTTTGCCCGGGATAACATCAATGAAATCAACGAAAAAC
>CAYPHN010000466.1:0-2039 GCA_964410265.1 uncultured Flavobacteriaceae bacterium
AGTAACACCTACTTTAAATCATCACCGTTGTGCAAAATCAGCAATTCAAAAAGGCAAACATATATTTATTGAAAAACCAATTACTAAAACTGTTGCAGAAGCAGAAGAATTGCGTAATTTGGTAAAAGCACATAATGTTCGTGGTCAAGTAGGTCATGTTGAGCGTTTTAACCCAGCGTTTACTGCTGTAAAAGATAAAATTGACAACCCTATGTTTATTGAATCTCACCGTTTGGCCGAGTTTAATCCAAGGGGAACAGACGTACCAGTTGTTTTGGATTTAATGATTCATGACATAGACATCATTTTAAGTGTAGTGAATGCGAAGGTAAAAAAAATCAATGCTAGTGGAGTTTCTGTTATTAGCGAAACACCTGATATTGCAAATGCTAGAATTGAATTTGAAAACGGATGTGTTGCAAATTTAACGGCAAGTAGAATTTCTATGAAAAATATGCGTAAATCCAGATTTTTTCAAAAAGACGCCTATATTTCTGTCGATTTTTTAGATAAAAAAAGTGAAGTTGTTAAAATGAAAAATGTTCCTAAGAATCCAGATGAATTTGCTATGATTTTGCAAAATGCGGAAGGAATTGAAAAGCAAATCTATTTTGAAAATCCAAAAATTCAACAAAATAATGCTATCTTAGATGAGTTAGAATCTTTTGCAGATGCTATATTAAATAAAACAACGCCAATTGTGTCTTTATATCAAGGTACAGAAGCATTGCGAGTCGCACAACAAATAATTGACGATTTTTGATATGAAACCTAAAATTACTACCGAACACAACAAGGGTCAAGCTACAATTTTTAAAAACCCGTTTTTGGAAAGCTTAACCAAAACTAATTTAACTCAAAATGTAATAGTTTATGGTATTATTGTAATATTATTTATTTATCATGCCATATTTAATATAGGCATTCCTGTAAGTAAATTTTTAATATTGTTTATATCTGCTTTGTTTTTTTGGACCCTAGCTGAATATTTTTTACATAGACATTTATTCCACTGGATGTCCAACAATCCTATTATGAAAAGATTTCATTTTATCATGCATGGTTCTCATCATTTATATCCTAGAGATGCCGAAAGAATTTTAATGCCACCTGTTCCAGGAGTAATTCTTGCTTCTCTTTTATTTACCATATTTTATTTCTTTTTTAATTTTATTGGAATTCCAAATCTTACTTGGGCATTTTTTCCTGGTTTTTTTCTTGGTTATATACTTTATTCTTTTTTACATCTTGCAACACATATAAATAAACCACCAAAGAAATTTAAATATTTATGGAAACACCACAGTATTCACCACTATAAATACCCAGATAAAGCTTTTGGTGTGTCTACAACTATTTGGGACAGAGTTTTTGGAACCATGCCCCCACAAAAAATATAAAACACAAAATTTAATATGAAAAATATTGCAGTAATTGGTGCAGGAACTATGGGAAATGGTATTGCCCATGTTTTTGCTCAAAACGGATTCAAGGTCAATCTTATAGATATATCTAACGATGCACTTGATAAAGGTATAGCAACCATTACAAAAAATTTAGACAGATTACTCAGTAAAGAAAAAATTTCAATAGTGATTAAAAATAAAACTTTAGAAAATATTGATACTTTTACTTCAATATCTACAGGTGTTACAAATGTAGATTTGGTTGTTGAAGCAGCAACTGAAAATCTTAACTTAAAACTTAAAATATTCAAAGAAATAGATGATACATCTCCTTCAAATGCGATATTAGCAAGTAATACTTCTTCTATTTCTATCACAAAAATAGCCGCAGTTACCTCAAAACCTGAAAATGTTATAGGTATGCATTTTATGAATCCTGTACCAATTATGAAATTGGTAGAAATTATTCGTGGTTATTCTACAAGTGATTTGGTAACCAAGAAAATTATGGATTTGAGTTTAAAACTCGGTAAAGCACCTGTTGAAGTTAATGATTATCCTGGGTTTATTGCAAATAGAATATTAATGCCCATGCTCAATGAATCCATTTACTCACTTTATGAAGGTGTTGCT
>CAYPHN010000467.1:0-2020 GCA_964410265.1 uncultured Flavobacteriaceae bacterium
GTAATAATTTTCAGTCGCATTTAATTGATCTTTCTTTAACATATCATTGGAGATAGGTGAAAAAGCCAAATCAGCAAAAACATGTTCTAATTTACTAATACAATGCCTACAATTCATTCAATTATAATTTTAATAAGTTATTTCTTAATTTCTTTAATTATTTTACTTGCCGCTTTCTCTCCACTCTTAAATGATTCATCAGTCCATAAATATCCCCATTCTCCATATCTACCACAATATTTAATTTTTATTTCATCTAAATAATTCTGTACAATCTTTAAATTTTCATTTCTATCTAAATCAAAAATAATATTTGCATATTCTATAATTCTTGCTTCTTTAAATAAAATTTTATCATTTTTGGTTAATAATCCACATTTAATTAAATCGTTAATAGCTTGATTCACATATTCATTTGGGTTATTATTTAATGGTTTGTATTTTTTTGAAAAATAAATTTCAACTTGTATACTACCACAACCATCAGGAACATTATTTACAGACTGCATATGCGGAAAACTTAAACGAGTAAAAACAATATCATCATCATAAAAATAAGACCAATGTGTCTTAGAAATATCAGATCTATCAATACCTAAATTAACAACAACACAGGTTGAGCATGCCAATTTTTTAGAAGCTTCTAAAACTTCAATAGGTACTTTTTTAATAATCGAAATCAATTCTGGTAATGGCAATGAGGATACTAAATAATCATAATCATATTTTAATCCATTTTCAAATAATAGAGATTTCTCTATTGGGTTTAACTCAATTAATTTATGATTTAGCTTATAGTTAGAACTTTTTTTGAATGTTTTTAAATAACTTTTAAAACCTCCTTTTTTTGGATAACGGAAATGAGTCACGTAATGAACATCTTTAGTTTCGTTACTTAAAGCTCCTTGTAATACTTCTTTAATTTCTGGTTGGTATACCCTTGGACCAATCCAATCTGTCGACATATTATTGGCATGGGTTGTATGAAATTTTAATCCATATTTTATTGGAAAAGTTTCTGAAAATGTTTTCCCTAAAGTTAAAACCAACCAATCTTCAAAATTGTTGATTTTTGGTGTGTCATTATTTTTAATCTCTATTATTTCATTTATAATTTCAACAACCAAATCACTGGGTAATCCATACAAATTAACTTGTGCTGGATGTTTAATCCAATGCCCTTTCCAATAATTATTAACACCAACTTGCAATGTTTCGTACTTATTTTTTATACTTTCAGCGAATAATACTTGAATTCTCTCATCTTTAGTAAATGAAATATGGGGTCCGTCATCAAATACAAATCCATCTTTTTCAAAAGAAGCTGCTTTTCCACCAGAGTAGTTTTCTTTTTCAAAAATTATACTATCAAGTCCATTTTCCCTTAGGTGATAAGATGCGCCAAATCCAGCCATTCCCGCCCCTAGAATTACAATATTGCTCATGAAAATTCTTTTTTATAATGTTCTATGGTTTTTAATAAACCTTCTTCTATAGTGAATTTTGGCTTCCAGCCTATCTTGTTTATTAAGATTTCATTATTTCCGATTAAATGCATTGGAGTGTTTTTTGCATAAGGTACAGACCCAAATTGAATTAATTCTTTTTTATTAAAATGCTTCGCTATCTGTAAAATAATTTTTTTCAACTGTGTTGCTTTACCTGATGCAATATTTACAACACCATTGTATCTACTTTCTAAAGATAAAACTATGGCTAAAGCTACATCTTCTACGAATAAATAATCAAATTTTTGTTGGCATTCTGTTATATTGACTGCTTGATTTTTAATTATTTTTTTTATTACAAAAGGAACTAAGCTATTTTTATTTTGATTTGGACCAATAGAAAAAAATATTCTTGCCCAAACAAAACTATAGTTTTTCGATGTACAATACTCATTTAAATAATTATATAATTCCTTTTTTTTTGGACATAAATTTTTTAAGGTTTAAAAGGGGGTTAGTTTTGGTGTTAAAAATTTAAAAGACAAAAATTTTTTTCCACTTTTGCCAGCCCC
>CAYPHN010000468.1:0-2010 GCA_964410265.1 uncultured Flavobacteriaceae bacterium
GCAGGGTTTAAACCCTTTGTTTCTACTTTAAAAAAGGTTTCTCCCTTGCTATTTAAGGCTATCCAACTGGTTTTTGTAGAACCACTATCTGCAACTAATATCATATTTTAAAAATATTTAAGCCGTAAAAATAAAAAATGAAGTTTAAATAAAACTGATTTTTGTTATATTATATCAAATTGTTAACAAATCTATATTTTTCTTGAAAATATTCTAATTATTTTCTAAGAAGGATAACAGTGCCAACTCATAACTTTGCATACCAAATCCGGCAATGATACCATAAGCATTTGGCGCAATATATGATTTGTGTCGAAATTTTTCTCGTGCATAAACATTGGATATATGCACCTCAACAACAGGTCTTTGTACTGATTTAATAGCATCTCCTATACCAACAGATGTATGTGTATAAGCAGCGGCATTTAATATAATGCCATCATAAGAAAACCCACTATCCTGAATTTTATTTATTAATTCTCCTTCAATATTTGATTGAAAATATTCTAATTCAATATTTGGATATTTCTTTTGAAGACCTTTAAAATATTCTTCAAAAGTTAAATTTCCATAGATACTAGGTTCTCTTTTACCTAGCAAGTTTAAATTGGGTCCGTTAATAATTATTATTCTCACAAGCTTAATTTTATTATTCTTATTTTCGTTACAACTTAGTCTGTTTGACTTAAGGTTTTCAAAAATACTATAATTTTAAATAAGGCCTTAATAAATTAATACTGAAATTCATTAATTACTAAAAATTCACTAATCAACTATGCAATGGCATCCTATTTTAAAAGATTACCAACATTATTTGCAAATTGAACGTGGTTTATCAATTAATTCTATTGCTAGCTATAGTAGTGATATAAAAAAATTAATAAAATTTATAGAAGCAAATAAAATTAACCAAAACCCTGCAAATATTAATAACGAAACGGTTCAGCAATTTATTTATGAAGCGGCAAAAGATATAAATGCTCGATCTCAAGCAAGATTAATTTCAGGTTTGCGAAACTTTTTTGATTATTTGATATTCGAAGATTATCGTGACAATAACCCAACAGACTTATTAGAATCCCCAAAAATAGGTAGAAAATTACCCGACACTTTATCCGAAAAGGAAATTGATAATATTATCACTCAAATAGATTTAAGCAAACCTGAAGGGGAAAGAAACAGGGCCATGATTGAAATATTGTACAGCTGTGGTTTGCGTGTAAGTGAAATGATTGGGTTAAAAATATCAGACCTATTCTTTGAAGAAAGTTTTATACGTGTATTGGGAAAAGGAAACAAACAAAGGTTTGTGCCAATCAATGCCTATGTAATAAAAAAAATTACAATTTATAAGGATTTAATTAGAATAAAAATTAAAGTACAAAAAGGTTATGAAGATACCTTGTTTTTAAATAGACGAGGCAGGCAAATTTCTCGAAATATGGTGTTTATGATTTTAAAGGACCTTGTAATAAAAGCAGATATTTCTAAAAATATAAGTCCACATACATTGCGTCATTCGTTTGCTACTCATTTATTAGAAAATGGTGCTGACCTTCGTGCCATACAACAGATGTTAGGTCATGAAAGCATTACTACTACTGAAATATATATGCATTTAGACAAAAGCCATTTAAAAAATGTTGTTGAAAAATTTCACCCTAGAAAATAACTAAGGGCTTGTTACGAAATAAAGTGTACAGAATTGGCGCTTTTATTTTGTGCAGTGACAAGGCAAAAAACGCAGTTATAGCCATAGCTAAAACGAGGCTTTTTAACGGAAGTCAATGTGCAAAAGAACAAGACAAAATGTATAGGTTGTTTCGTAACAAGCCCTAAGCATACATTTTAACTCTAAGTTCTTTTACCTTTTTATCGGCTAAATATTCATCAAAGGTCATATACCTATCTATTACTCCACTTGGCGTAATTTCAATGATCCTATTTGCAACGGTTTGTGCAAATTCGTGATCATGAGTAGAAAAAAAAATATTTCCTTTGTAATTTTTT
>CAYPHN010000469.1:0-1992 GCA_964410265.1 uncultured Flavobacteriaceae bacterium
TCAACCAATTTTTGTACGTACTTCATTTTTTCATTCAATGGAAGTTTTAGTTTAGAGAAAATATGAGGAACCATTTTTGCACCCACTACTTCATGCCCATGAAAAGTAAAACCATGTCCCTCTTCAAATTTTTTTGTTGCTGGTTTACCAATATCATGAAGTAAGGCAGCCCAACGTAACCATAAATTATTGGTATTTTCACAAATATTATCTAGAACTTGTAAGGTATGATAAAAATTATCTTTATGCTTTTGTCCTTTAATTTGCTCTACACCTTGTAAAGCAAATAATTCGGGTAAAATATAGCAGAGTAAATTGGTTTTAAATAAAAGTTTTAAACCAATGGAAGGCTTATCACTCATCAAAATTTTATTCAATTCATCAACAATACGCTCCTTTGTTATTATTTTAATTCTTTCTGAATTTAATGTTATGGCATGAAAAGACTCCTTTTCAATTACAAAGTTTAACTGACTTGAAAAACGAATAGCCCGCATCATTCTTAAAGGATCATCACTATACGTTAAAGAAGGATCTAATGGTGTTTTAATGATTTTGTTTTGCATATCTCGCAATCCATTAAATGGATCTAAAAGGGTTCCGAAATCATTATTATTCAAGCTAATTGCCAAGGCATTAATAGTGAAATCCCTTCTGTTTTGATCATCTTCTAAGGTTCCTGAACTAACTTTAGGATTTCTACTTTCCTCTGAATACGACTCCTTTCTAGCGCCAACAAATTCAATTTCAACATCCTGATAACGAAGCATGGCCGTACCATAAGTTTTAAAAATTTGTACTTTAGGCTGATTTGGCAATAAAGATGCAACTTGCTTTGCTAATTCAATACCACTACCAACAACTACAATATCAATATCTTTTACGCTATTTCTTTTTAGAACAAAATCACGTACAAAACCACCTATAACGTAAGTTTCTAATTGCAATTCCGCAGCAGCGGTAGCAATAAACTTGAATATTGAATTAGTTAAAGCAGATTTATAACTTTTACTTTGCATAAATATTTACTTTCTTATAAATTCTATTTTACCCTTACTATCAATTCGAATAATTTGAGACGCTGTACTTTGATTTTTTTCGAGCTGTAAATTTACTATATAATCTGCTTTATATAACAAAGATTTATCTATTCCATCAAAATTTTTTGGAGCTATTTTTCCACTTATATTTGCAGAAGTTGATACAATAGGTTTGCCGAACTTATGGATTAATTTTTTACAGAAATCATTATTTACAATTCTAATAGCCACCGTGTTATCTTGCGCCAATACATTATTGGCCAACCCTAAAGGGTTTTTATATATTACACTAGTTGGCTTGGAAAAGCCTTTAATTATACAAGCAACCTTAGCAGGAATGTGAGGAACATAATTTTCTAACATCTCCCAACTATCTACTAAAACAATCAAACTTTTCGACTCGTTTCTTTGTTTTATTTTATAAATTTTAGCCACGGCAATTGCATCGGTTGCATCACATCCAACACCCCAAATCGTATCGGTAGGGTAAATAATAATGCCACCATTCTTTAATATCTCTACCGATTTTTCTAACTCTTCACTCATAAATCAAAAATAATTAATCTTATTAGCTTTTCTAAATTTAGAATCTTTTTTATGTATATAAATTCAGTAAATTTCTTTTTTCTTAAATGAGTAACAAATTTAGTACATTATCATCATTTAATTTATTTAATTATTTTACAATACAAAACTTAAGACCAACATAGGAAGGTTCGACCAACTAAAAAATTGACCCGAGCATGTTAAAAAATTTATCACCTAAGTAAATCATTAATAGCGAACACTATGTGTTACCTCTAAAAAAATATAATTTAAACACATAAAATTATATTTTTAGAGTCTCACGAATAAATATTATAAATGGCAATTCAAAATTATAGAAGTACACTATAATATACTCAAACCAAATAGGTGTTCGGGAAATTTCACGAAGTTATTTTGTTCTTTA
>CAYPHN010000470.1:0-1990 GCA_964410265.1 uncultured Flavobacteriaceae bacterium
CAATTACAAACGGGCCAATACCAATACTTAATTCAGATAGCTTGATATCAGCGGCTTCTGTTGCAAAACAATAATCTGTTGCTGCTAAAATACCAACGCCACCACCAACAGCCTTTCCCTGAGCTCTACCAATGATGATTTTAGGGCATGTACGCATGGCATTTATCAAATTGGCAAATCCAGAAAAAAATTGTTTGCCTTCTTCTATGTTTTTTATGGCTAATAATTCATCAAAAGATGCTCCTGCGCAGAAAGTTTTGTCACCTTCACTTTGTAATATAATTACGTGCACTAGGTCATCTTTACCCAATCGTTTTATTTCATTAATCAATCGATTTAATAATTCACTTGGAAAGGAATTACTTGAAGGATGAAAAAAAGAAAGTGTTGCTACTTTATTTTCTATATGTGTTTGGATGGTACCTTTATTCATATGATAATTTTTGATTCGAGTAAAAGATTCCCGCTTTCGTGGGAAAGACAATTTAAAAGGTATTATGAAACTCCATTCGCCGTAACGCTTCTGTCAATTTTTCGCATCAAACCTTGTAAAACTTTTCCTGGTCCTATTTCTGTAAATTCAGTAGCATTATCCGCTATCATTTGCTGAATGGTTTGTGTCCATCTAACAGGTGAAGTCAACTGAGCAATTAAATTTTCTTTAATTTCTGCTGCATTGTTAACCGACTTGGCGACAACATTTTGATAAATCGGGCTGGTAGGTTCATTAAAAGTTGTGGCTTCTATTGCAGCAGCTAATTCTTCACGAGCCGGTTCCATTAACGGAGAATGAAAAGCTCCACCAACAGGTAAAACCATAGCCATTCTGGCACCAGTTTCTTTTAATATATTACAAGCTTGATCAATTGCTTTTATTTCTCCTGAAATTACTAACTGGCCAGGACAATTATAATTTGCAGCCACCACAATACCATCGGTTTTACTACAAACACCTTCTACAATTTTATCTTCTAAACCTATAATCGCAGCCATAGTTGATGGTTCAATTTCACAAGCTTTTTGCATAGCTAAAGCCCGTTGCGAAACTAATTTAAGAGCAGATTCAAAATCCAAAGCACCATTGGCAACCAGGGCAGAAAATTCACCAAGAGAATGACCAGCAACCATATCGGGTTTAAAATCAGCACCCAATGTTTTGGCTAAGATTACCGAATGCAAAAAAATTGCAGGTTGGGTAACTTTGGTTTGTTTTAAGTCCTCAGTTGTACCTTCAAACATAATATCAGTTATTGAAAATCCTAGTATTTTATTCGCTTTGTTAAAATATTCTTGTGCCAAAGGAGATTTTTCAAAGAGGTCTAAACCCATTCCTGAAAATTGAGCGCCTTGACCCGGAAATATGTATGCATGCATAATTTATTTATTTTGTGTTTTACAAAAGTAGGAAATATAAGTTGAAAGAAAGGGTGTCATTTTGTTGAAATCTTTTTTAGCTAACAGGTAATTATCAATTTTAGGCAGTCAGAAATTAATAAAAATTGGCTTTTGAAATTAGACTTTGGTCTTTTAGAGAAATTACGCTATTTTAGTAGCTACAACTAACTAACTAATGACTTCGAAAAATAAAGACCTTGCCTTTAATATTTATTTGATTCTCGCCTCTGTATTTATTGCTTCATTGGTTGTATCTAATTTAATTTTTCAAAAATTCTTTACTTGGGATTTTTCAGGAATTTATACTTTTGAAATTTCTGTAGGGATTTTACCTTACCCCGCAACTTTTTTAGTTACGGATCTAATCTCTGAAATTTATGGAAGAAAAAAAGCGAATCAGGTAGTAATTACTGGCATTTTTGCTTCAGGTTTTTCTTTGCTAATCATTATATTATCAGACGTTGCTCAGGCTACTTCTTGGTCTCCAATTGGCAATGAGGTATTTCATCAGGTTTTTGGACTTTCCGCTTTGGCTGTATTTGCATCAACAACTGCTTATTTACATAATAACAATAAACCAAAGCAACAACACCCA
>CAYPHN010000471.1:0-1985 GCA_964410265.1 uncultured Flavobacteriaceae bacterium
CTACTAGGATATAATGTTCCTGATTATTTGGACAATCCAAAAACTAATGAAGAAAAAGAAATCTTAAAAAAATACAATACTGTAAAAGGCTCTGCAGTTAACCCAGTATTAAGAGAAGGCAATTCAGACAGAAGAGCACCAAAAGCTGTAAAGAATTATGCTAAAAAAAACCCACACACTATGGGTGTATGGTCTTCAAATTCAAAGACCCACGTTGCTACTATGGAACAAGGAGATTTTTTTTCTAATGAGAAATCTACAACAATAAACAAGGCAAGTGATGTTAAAATAATATTTATAGATAACCATAGTAATTTCAAGGTATTAAAAGAGAAAATAGCTTTAATACCAGGCGAAATTATTGATGCCACTGTTATGAGTAAAAAAGCACTTTTAAGCTTTCTTAACGAACAAATAAAGGATGCTAAAGACAAAAATATTTTATTTTCTCTACACTTAAAAGCGACGATGATGAAGGTTTCAGACCCTGTAATTTTTGGACATGCAGTTAGTGTATTTTTTAAAGATGTTTTTAAAAAACACAATGCGGGTTTTAAAGAATTAGGTGTTGACGTTAATAATGGATTTGGCGATTTAATAAAAAAAATACAGACTTTACCGAAAGATCAAAAATCTGAAATAGAAGCAGATATCGAATCTTGTTTTTCAAACGGACCATCAGTTGCCATGGTAAATTCAGACAAAGGTATTACCAACCTCCATGTACCGAGTGATGTAATAATTGACGCTTCTATGCCTGCGATGATTAGAACATCTGGTAAAATGTGGAATGTTGATGGTAATTTAGAAGATACCAAAGCGGTTATACCCGATAGTAGTTACGCTGGGATTTATGAGGCATCTATTGATTTTTGTAGAGAGCATGGCGCTTTTGATCCTACCACTATGGGAACCACTTCCAATGTAGGTTTAATGGCTCAAAAAGCTGAAGAATATGGTTCGCATGACAAAACTTTTATAATTGAAGGACAAGGGAAAGTTCAGGTTACTGATGATTCAGGATCGATTATCTTTGAACATACTGTAGAAGAAGGTGATATTTGGAGAATGTGCCAGGCAAAAGATGCTCCAATTCAGAATTGGATCAAACTTGCCATAGATAGAGCAAGAGCTACTGGCTCTCCAGCAATATTTTGGTTAGATAATAAAAGAAGCCATGATGCTCAAATTATTGATAAAATAAATAACTATTTACCAAAATTAAGCACTAGTGGTTTAGACATTCAAATAATGGCTCCAAAAGAAGCTACATTTTACACTTTAAAAAGAGATAAAGTTGGTTTAGATACTATTTCTGTAACCGGAAATGTTTTGCGTGACTATTTGACTGATTTGTTTCCAATTTTAGAATTAGGGACTAGTGCGAAAATGTTATCCATTGTTCCTTTAATGAATGGTGGTGGATTATTTGAAACAGGTGCTGGTGGTTCTGCGCCTAAGCATATTCAACAATTTATCGCAGAAGGACATTTAAGGTGGGATTCATTAGGTGAATTTTTAGCCTTAGCTGTTTCGTTAGAGCATTTAGGTGAAAATTACAATATGCCAAATGCGTTGGTTTTGGCTGAAACTTTAGATGAAGCCACAGATAAGTTTCTTGATAATAAAAAATCTCCTTCACGCAAAGTGAATGAATTAGACAATAGAGGAAGCCATTATTATCTAGCAACCTACTGGGCACAAGCTTTAGCAGCTCAAAATAAAAGTGCTAAATTAAAAGCAATTTTTGCAGATATCGCTAAAAAACTGGAAGATAATGAAGAAACGATTACCAAAGAATTAATAGAAGTTCAAGGAAACAAAATTAACATTGGAGGTTATTATCAATTTGATGCCAGTTTAACCGAAAAAGCCATGAGACCAAGTAGTACTTTTAACAGTATCATTGAAAATATAAACGCTGTGTAAATCTGTACTAAAATTTGTTTAAAGCGAGGAAAAAAATATTAAAACCAACTATTCTC
>CAYPHN010000472.1:0-1980 GCA_964410265.1 uncultured Flavobacteriaceae bacterium
AAACGTTATGCTTCACCAAAGAACAAACCTTAGAATTGACAGGAAAATATGATTTTAAAAAAAATAAATATTACAAATTTCAAAGGAATTAATGGAACTGTTTCTGTGAATTTTGACTTGTTTAATTCAATTGTTGGGCAAAATGATGCTGGAAAATCTACAATCCTAAAAGCAATTGATGCAGTATTGAATAATACAACCCTTCAAAGAACTGATTTTAATGTTTTAACTGAGAGTAATGAATTAACAATTGAATTATGTTTCGATTGTTTAAATAAAGAGTATACACTTGGTGAAGAAATACCAACAACAATTGAAAATGAAGAATTAATTAATGAAGACAATCAACTTGTTTGGAGAAAAGTTTGGACAGTAACTGATACAAATATTTCTAAGCCCAAAACTTCAATTATAAGAAAAATTTACTCTGGCGATAATGATTTTATTTTTAAAACAGAGGCTCAACTTATGGCTCTTTGTGAAAGTAATGGAATTGATACATCAAAAGGAAATGGAGAGGAATACAATAATGTTGAAAAAAGATTAAAATTAAGAGAATATAATCTTCAAAATGAGATTGATTTTCAATATGAAATTATTGAAATACCGAGTGCAGGAAAAACAAAAATAAAAGCCATAGGAGATGCTATAAAAAATATATTGCCAAAATTTCAATATTTCAAAGCAGACACTTCCTTATCAGATACTGACACAACAATTCAGAAGTATTTTAAAGATATGTCTTTCAAATTAATTAAAGAACAAGTTAATACAGATGATATAGAACAAACTGTAAGAACCCAATTAGAAAATGTTCTTGAAAAAATTACTGAAAAAATAAATGATGTTGTTAATACAACTGAAAAAATTGAACCAAAAGTTTCATTTGATTGGAGTAAACTAATCACGACCTCTTTTGTAAGTACTTCTTCAGGGAATAATATTCCTTTAAGTTCGAGAGGAGATGGCTTTAGGCGTATCACAATGATGTCATATTTTGAATATTTGGCTGAAACTATTAGAGTAAATGATACACAGCAAATTATATTTGGATTTGAAGAGCCTGAGACCTTTTTACATCCATCTGCACAAGAAAATCTTTTTGACAAATTAAATAACTTGACAGAAAATGGATATCAAGTACTTACTTCAACTCATTCACCAACTATTGTAGGAAATACTAAAAAACAAAATATTATTCATATTTCTAAACCTGATAATATTTACACTGTAAATCAGACAGATATTGAATATAAAGAATTAGCAATAGATTTAGGAATTAAACCTGACAATACTTTTACACCTCTTTTTTCAACTTCTCAATTATTATTTCTTGTTGAAGGAATTGATGATGTAAATGCAATGCATTATCAAGCATCCTTGTATAAACAAAATGGTTTAATAGAAAATACATTTGAAGACTTGAATATTAATATTATTCCAATTGGAGGTTGTGGTGGTGTAAAACATTGGGTTAATCTTGATTTATTTACAAAACTTGAAAAACCATTTTTCATATTTTTAGATAGTGATAAAGACAATGCTGATGAAGTATCAGTAAATGAAACAAACTTAATTGATTATGGATTAATTAATAATACTGATTTTGTAATATCTAAAAAAAAACTTTTAGAAAATTATATACATCCAACCGCACTACACAGACTTGTTCCTGGTTGTGCTGTAACATATACGGATTTTGAACACGCAAAAAATATTTGTAAAAAATATCCAGATAGTGGAATAAGAGGAAGGCTTGGAGGTTCAAATGTTGCCGAAAGACATTATTGTAGCCTTACATTTGATGAATTGCGATTAACTTGGTATGATGGAACAGAAGATGAATTTATTAATCTGTACCAAATCATAATTGAAAAAATGAATAATTAAAAAGGCGAAAGCATAACAAAGTATATAAATCATTGGGCAATAAGTGATTAAATCAAAGTTAGTGCCTATAAATAAAGATAGAGATAAGTC
>CAYPHN010000473.1:0-1969 GCA_964410265.1 uncultured Flavobacteriaceae bacterium
ATTTTACATTATTAATTAATTGATTCAGGTTCATTTTAATTACATTTTACAGTTAAAATTATTTATTCGTGAGACTCTAAAAAATTAACTTCGATTTTTTAGCTAGTAGAACCTGCCTGTGGTAGGCAGGCTAATCTCGCTTCCTGTGCTGAACTTGTTTCAGTATCTAGCGGGATCTTTGTTAATACCTTTTTTATTCTTCTTTAAGTTCAAATACGGTCTCGGCACATTTGTTACCTTCTAAAATAAGCCAAACTCGGTACAAACCGGGTGCTACTTTATTTCCATCAGCATCGTTTTCGTCCCAATCAAAAATCATATTCCCTTTAAATACACCTTTGTGAATAGTTTGCAAGATTTTCTTTTTTTTGTTTAGTATTTCTAACCTGCCTTCAACAGCCCGATCATACGAAGATAAATCAATTCCAACAGTAAACTTATCAGAAATTGCTTGAGATTCTTTATGATTAATTACCGTTACATAATCAGGGTTATAGTCTAATCCCGGTATTATAGGTGATGCAATTGGAGGTGTATCACTAATTTCATAACCAAGATCAATCAAAGTTTCTTTTACTCCAGGAATTATTTTAGCTGCATTCCAATAGTAAATATGATTCAGTACATCCAAGGGAAGTGCTAGACCGGGATATGGTCCGCCATTCATTCCAAATGTTAATGGCTTGTCAGTTTCCAATTTTTCGCGCATAAATCTAAACGCAGGTGCAGAACGTGCTACTTTAAAATCTGTTCCAAATAAAAATCGATCCTTATAATCAATTAATAATTTTCTTATTTTGGTATAGCTTGGCTCTGGGGCATCCCACCATTTTGTACAAACAATATCAACATAAAGATTAGGGTTTCGATCAAAAAACGATCTAAGCGTATCTATATCTGCATCTCTATTGGTTAAATAAAAACCATGAGCCATAATAAAATTTGTTTCTGGGTGTTTTCTTATTACCCGTTCAGTATCTTGTTGGGCCATCATAAAATTATCTGGATCATAATAAACATCTTCCGGCGGGTCTGCAACATGCATTGCTATAAAAGGTAGATTTAATTCTCCCATTTTTTCTATTTGCTCGTCTGCAATTTCCGAAGTTAAAGTGTGATATCTTAAATGTGACTTTATTCCAACATAGCCTTGATTCTTTATTTCTTGCACTTCGGCAACTGAAAAATGTTTTCCTCGCTCTGCCAATAAAATTCTGTTATTTAAACTATCTCTTATAAATTTTTTAATAATCGTATCATTATGGTTTAGTGTAATACTAATAGTACCACCCCATTCATTCATAACTTTGACTGTTTGTGCAAATTCTTCCTTTCCATCTATATGAGTGTGCATATCCACTATTGGAATATTAGAAATATTGTATAACTTTTGTTTTTTTAAATCGTTGTTACAACTTAAAAAAATAAAAATTATCGAAATAAAAAACAATCTTCCATACATATTTATTCGTTTTTATAAATTAATTCAAAAGCAATCTAAAGGTAATAAGACATGCTAACGTATTCTAATTTTTAACTATTCTTTTAGATTCTATGGTATTACTTGTATTTACATGTAATTGCTTGTATTTACAAGTTAATAAGAAATGTGAAAGGTAATTAATAATTTAAATAAATACAATGTTAGTATCTTTTATTTGAAATTAACTTTCCATAATTAATAATATGAATAACTAAATTCTTATATTCAATATATTTAAATCGTTATTTAATTATCCATATTACTAACTTAACTGTAGTGTATTCGAGCCTTTTTACTCATAATTAACAATTTAATCTTCTATAAAAAAACCTAACAAAGTTATTTATTTTTAAATTCTATTTATATTTTATGTTATTTTTTCACGAATAAAAATAAAATAGTGAATTATTTTTATGTAAAATTTGGTGTTGTCAATAAATTTAATAACTTTGAATAAAATATTACTTGTCTTTACAAGTTAATTAT
>CAYPHN010000474.1:0-1965 GCA_964410265.1 uncultured Flavobacteriaceae bacterium
TCCTTACAAATAGGGTCATTATATTTCATTTTTAAAGCTCTTTCTCTTTCTTTTTCCATATATGCTCCTCTTACAAGTTTCATTCCAATTTTATATCCTTTTCTTTTGGCTCTGAAATGTAGTTCTTTTAAGTAAGTAAATCTATCATGGCGATAAAGTTGTAAAGTTCCATAAATAATTACTTTTTCTTTATTGTATTTCTCCATTAACGCCTCAATTAAATCATCGGCAGCTGCTTGCATCCAACTTTCTTCAGCATCAATCAAAAGCGGTATATCTCTATCAAAAGAAGCTTTGGCAATGGCATCATAACGAGCCTTTACATTATCCCATTCTTCTATTTCTGAAGGTGATAATTTTCTTTTTTCAGTGATTTTTTGATACAATGCAAAACGCCCCAAACCAGTAGGTTTAAAAACGGCAAAAGGTAAGGCATCTTTTTCACTTACAAAATTGATTATTTTAATGGTTCTTTCCATTACATGATCAAATTGACCTTCTTCTTCTTTACCTTCTACGGAATAGTCTAAGACCGAATGTACATTTTTTTCGTACATCTTATCAATATTTGGTAAACAATCCTCTTCGGTAACTCCACCACAAAAATGATCAAAAACTGTTGATCTTATCAATCCTTCAACTGGTAATGAGGATTTTAATGCAAATTTAGTGACAGCAGTTCCGATTCTTACCAAGGGTTCACTTTTTATCAATCTAAATAAAAAATAGGCTCTTTCTAATTGGGAGTCTGACTTTAATGAAAAAGCAATTTCAGTGTTCTCAAATAAGTTGTTCATTTTCAATTTAAATTTTGGTCAAAGATAATCAGACTGATTTATTTTATTCAAATATTTGCACGTTATTTGCATTTCAAAAATTCAATTTATGAAGTCCATTTTATCCACCAATTATTATGTACATTTTGAAAGTAATGCTTATGCTGCCTTACATGAATATTTGAATGAAAATTTTCATTCAAAAATATTTCTTTTGGTAGATACAAACACGGTTAAAAAATGCTTACCGCATTTTATAAAAGCGTTTGATAAGAACTCTAATTTTGAAATTATTGAGATCAAAGCAGGGGAAGTATATAAGAATATTGATACCTGTGTTGATCTTTGGAGCAAACTAAGTGATTTAGGAGCCGATAGAAAAAGCTTACTTATCAATTTAGGTGGTGGAGTGATTACAGATATGGGAGGCTTTGTAGCCTCTACCTTTAAAAGAGGGATTAAATTCATAAATATACCAACAACCTTACTAAGTATGGTAGATGCATCTGTTGGAGGTAAAACTGGTGTAGATTTGGGGGTGTTAAAAAACCAGATAGGCTTGTTTAGCAATCCGGAAATGGTATTGATTGATACCCATTTTTTAACTACTGTTTCAGAAAGAGAAATGCGTTCTGGCCTTGCAGAAATTATTAAGTATGGATTCACATTCGATGAAAATATCTGGAATAGAATAAAACCTTTAAAAAATATAAATATTGATATAATAAACGCACTGGTTTATCATTCCATTGCAATTAAAAACAATGTGGTTTTAAAGGATCCCAAGGAAGAAAATTTAAGAAAAACTCTAAATTTTGGGCATACCATAGGCCATGCCATTGAATCCTATTTTTTGGAAAAAGAAGATAAAAATGCGTTAACTCATGGTGAAGCAATTGCCATAGGAATGGTTATTGAATTGTATTATTCTTCTAAACTTTTGAACTTTCCAATACAGTATACAGATGAATTAAAATCATTTGTAAATGCATATTACGGTAAAGTTTCAATACTTGATTCAGACTTTAGGCCTATCATTGATTTGATGCAGTTTGATAAGAAAAATGTAAATGGAAAGGTAAATTTTGTATTGTTAAATCGTATGGAGAATTGTGAGATTGATATACAAGTTACTGATAATTTACTGATTGAAGGCTTGAACTATTACTTAAATTAATAAAATATATTT
>CAYPHN010000475.1:0-1952 GCA_964410265.1 uncultured Flavobacteriaceae bacterium
ATTGATAAATAAGAAACTAAGGCTAGTGATTTAGTTTTTCAGCAGACCCTACATAGGGTCGTATAGTTCTAACTATATATAACCATTTAACAAAATTAACAAAATATTATAATTTAGTTCAATATTTATACTCAAAATCTAGAATTTTTTCAACATCTATTTCTTAACCTCAAAATTAATAAGGCTTAAAACAATTCATATTTTACTGTTTTACAGTGCTATACATGTTTTATTTCTTTTATACAAAATATATTTCATTTTTTTGTAACAAATACTACCTTTTATGATAAAAATCATCTTTTTATAGCCCTTCTGTCATTAATTTTACTGTATCAATAATATTTCTAATTTAAATTAAATACCATGAAAAAAACAAAATTATTTTTAACATTCGGTTTAGTCATGCTGATGTCATCATTTGGTTTTAGTCAAATAACAGGATCAGACCATGATTTTTCTACTGAAAACTGGAACAATACTGGAGAGATTTGTATTGTATGTCATACGCCTCACAATGCGGACATTACTGTACCTGATGCTCCTTTATGGAATCACGAAGTAACCCAAGCTAATTTTACACTTTATGATTCACCATCTTTTGAAGGCTCTGCAACTATAGGGCAACCCTCTGGTGCATCTAAATTATGCTTAAGTTGTCATGATGGTACTGTAGCAATGGACAATTTTGGTGGTAGAACTAATGGTGGTGACTTTATGACTGGTAGTGACCTTATTGGTACAGACCTATCTAATGACCACCCAATTTCGTTTACTTATGATGCTGCTTTAGCAACTAGTGATGGTGGCTTGTATGATCCTACAACAACAAATTCTGGTGTTGGAGGTACAATAGACACTGATTTTTTACTAAATGGCCAATTACAATGTTCTTCATGTCATGATGTTCATAATGGCGCTGGATTAGACGATTTATTAAGAGTAACTAACGCAGGAAGTGCACTTTGTTTAACTTGTCATGATAAATAAAATAGTTTGACGCAATAAAAAAAGGGCAATGATTGCCCTTTTTTTATTGCAAATATTTTATTAGTGAAACTCATTTATATGTTTTCATTAAAAGATGAAAATATATAAATGCTAGCTAAACCTACAGTAGGCAGGCTAATCTCGCTTTTTCTTACGGAATCAAATTCAATATCTTTTATTAAAAAAAAGCACCTTAGTCCACATTATATTAAAAGAATCAAAACAGTTATAGCACTCCAAAAAATATTGTTCATAAAAACTTATAATTATTGGTCTTATTTAACTGATTATTAGCCAAAACTGATATTAATCATAGGCTGTAGCTAACTTTATTAATACTTTTAACCAATACTTAAAAACAAATAATTCTACTAATCAAGTAATAAAAATTCACATTATGAGGTCTATAATCTATCTAATATTTGCGATATTTTCGTTTCTTAGTGCATGCTCTCCAAAATTAAATCAAAGTACAAGTAAATCTATTATTTATCCACCGCCACCAGATGCAGGCCGAATACAATATTTAACCAGTATAAGTACTTCCAAAGATATTGTAAAACAATCTGCATTTTCTAAATCTATTGTTGGTGAAGACAAAGTAAAATCCATTTTAAAACCTTATGGAATATTTGTTCGCAACGGTAAAATGTATGTTTGTGATGTTAATATTGCTGGATTAGAAATAATTGATTTAGAAAAAAAAGAATTTAATTATTTTGTTCCGAAAGATCAATACCAATTAAAATTACCTCTTAATATTTATGTCGATGAAAATGATCAACTCTATATCGCTGATATAACGCTTCAAAAAATAATGGTATTTGATAAAAATAAAGAATATGTTACTTCATTTGGTAAAAAAGAAAATCAAAAACCTACAGATGTTTTTGTGCAAGGAGATAAAATATGGGTGGTTGATTCTGGCAATCACAGAGTTAATGTTTACGATAAAAAGAGCTACG
>CAYPHN010000476.1:0-1944 GCA_964410265.1 uncultured Flavobacteriaceae bacterium
AACCCAACGGTTTGGGTAAGATTTCGTAACGGATTAAATTAGCTCTTACTTTCCGCCATTTAATTATTCTTTAAAAATACAAAAACCATTGAATTGAGTTTAAAACCGTTATAAATTTTACCCGTTGTTGTGTGTAGTGCTTATCCCAAGCGTTGATTCGACAGTATTTTTCGCAGTTGATATCAAGTTTTTAATGAAAAGCACAAATATCAATATGACATTTGTTTATGCTTAAACATGACAATTATTCAGAATTATGACAAAATTACACATATTAAAAGAAAATAATTGCCTAAAAATGTGCTTTATCCAATTTGGTATTTTATTTGTTTAAGGAATAGTGAAATCATAAAAGATTTCAAATTTGAAATAATGTTTAATTTAAAATTTTTTAATTATGAGCAATTTAGTAAATGTTCCTAAAAACGGAAGTTTAGCAAACACAAATTCAAATACAAACTTCCCAACTTTGTCTAATTGGTTAGATGATGTCTTTAACAGAGACTTACCATCAGTATTTAATTCAAATTTTAATACTGGAATGACTTTGCCAAAAGTCAATATCAAAGAAACTGCAGAGGCTTTTATGGTAGAAGTGGCCGTTCCGGGTCTAAAGAAGTCAGATTTCCAAATAGACCTCGATAATCAAGTATTATCAATTTCAACAGAAACAAAGGAAGAAAATGAACACAAAGAAGAAAATTATACTCGTAGAGAGTTTGGTTACTCTTCGTTCAAAAGAACCTTTAATTTACCAGAAAGTGTAAATGATGAAAAGATTAATGCAAACTATAAAGAGGGTATTTTAAGTATTCTTCTACCAAAAAAGGAAGAAGCAAAACAAAAGCCTGTCAGAAGTATTAAGATTTCTTAATTGTTTCACTAAATTTTAGAGTAAAATATTGAGAAGGATGCTGAAAAAATCAGCATCCTCTTAATAATCAGTTTAATTCTTTAAAATTAAAATGTTATGCCAAGAAAATTTAAACCAGGGGATTGGGTAAAAGTTAAAGGGGAACTTACCGATCCAAAAATGCAAGTTATCAAATATGTTCCAAAAGAAGATTCAATATTTGGTTTGGTTGATAATGACAGTTATTTGGAATGTTATTGGTATAAAAGTGGTGAACGAAAATCAGAAGTGTTCCACCAAAACAGATTGATTAAAATGATAGAAACTTTTGGTTTGTTTAAACATTTTTAACAAACCCTAAATTAAGTTTAACTTAAAATTTAAAGTGATGAAAAAATATATTTTATTATTTATGGTTAGCTTGTTAAGTGTTAGTTGTAACGGACAAAAAAATGAAACAAAAAAAGCAGAAACAAAAGAAAGTGAAGGGAATGTAGTTGAACAACCAAAAGGCACTTGGAAAGTTGATAAAGAATTTGATGAAAAGGGGGATTTAATAAGATATGACAGTATTTATTCTTGGTCTTCTAATAGTAAGTTTGATAATCTATCGTCTATTGATAAAGATAGTTTGATGCAATCTTTTAAATCAAGATTCTTTACAAATTATTCAAGATTTGAAAATCAGGGATTTGAAGACGTTTTTTCTCAAGATTCACTTTTCAGCAAGCGTTTCTTTAATGATGATTTTTTTGGAAGTGATTTTGGGAATGACTTTATGGATATTGTCAAGATAAGACAAGAAATGATTGCAAGACAGAAGAAATTTCTAGAAAAATATCAGTCAGAATTTATCAAACCTGAAGACGAAAACTAAATAGTTTTCGTCTTTTTTTGTGAGTTGTATTATACTGAAATAGGTTGACCTTTTTTAAGGTTTAATTTCTCATCTAAAAGTTATTTCCGAATTTTTTTATGGCTTTTAAATGAGCCAAAAAATTCAGAATAACTTTTCTGGGTTTTGTTTTTTTACGACTATGTATTATACTGATATAGGTTGACTCTTTTTTTGTTAATTTATCTCGTTCAAA
>CAYPHN010000477.1:0-1909 GCA_964410265.1 uncultured Flavobacteriaceae bacterium
AGTGACTATAATTAAATGTTTAATTTTTAGTCAACCTATTTCAGGAAAGTACACTGAGTTAATAATTGGTAACGTCTCGGCTATGGTTAGTACGGGATTTCAGAGGACTGAATTTCCGGACTTGCACTTAGCCAAATTTTTTCTTTATTTCAATAGACACGCAAAATTGAAAATTTTGCGGACTTTATTCAAGGCACTTCACTTTGGGTTAAGCACCAAAACCCGTATTAACTATAGCCATTGTTGGGCTTTCGTGTTTTATATTTTTATAAACGCAAAACATTTGAATTCATCTTCGTCCTTTTGGTCATGCCTAGTCATATCACATAGTGTTTCCTCTTTTGGATTATCATTATTTATACAAATCAGACACAGAGAAGGTTTTTTAATCAATTCGGAGTTTATTTCATACCCTTCATCATCAAAGAATCCTTTTATTTGTGTTTTATCCATTTCCGCTATATTTTTTCGTCCTTGCGTACTCTCTCTCTTTTTTATAGCTAAATCAATTTCATAATCCTCATTTGGATGACTTTCTCCTGTTATGCAGGTAAAACAACTATTTCCTAAAGCCGCAGAACCTACAACCCAAATATCGTTCCCGCAGGAGCATCTGACTCCATTTCTATAAGCCTCTATTGCCGAATCTAATTTTCTCCGCAAATCCATCTCACTTTCAGAGGGATTGTTTATGAGATGTTTTTCCACATACTTATTTATTGAAATCGATATAAATCCCATTTTAATTATCTGTTTGCTGCAAATTTTGAACGTGCTTTTCCATCATTCTTTATTTTTCTAACCTTACAATAGTTTATTAATTCATCAATTTCCACTATAAGATCTTTAACGATAAATCCTTTTGCTATTAAATCTTTTTTTGTCTTTTGATATGCTTTATGCCATTCATTCCAAGTATCATGCATACTATCCCTGTCGTCTATTGATTCTAGAAATCGATTCCAATCTTTCTCCCTGTAATATGTTAAGTTTACTCCTTTCATATTTTTACGTTTTCTTACATGAAGCCCAACGTTTTGGCTAAGAATTGTTACGGATTTTAACAGCTCTTATAGTCCACCATTAATTATTTTATAAATATACACTTACCCTCGAATTAAGCCAAAAAACCGTAATAATTTTTAGCCTTTGTTGTGTGCTGGCTTTTATTTTTTTGTTCAATTTTGTCAACAGTTATAACTCTAAAAGTATTAGAATTTATCGTTATTTTAATGTTATTCTCTTTATTCGTAACATAAAAGTTTTTTCCATTTTTTATAAAGAAAATATTATCAGTTTCTTTCAAAATTTGAAATATAAATTTTTCAATTTGTTTTTTTGAAAAACTAATATTTAATTTCTTATTTATTCTCTCGTAAACAAGTTCTGTATAACAAATATTTTTCGAAATTTCTTGTTTATTTGTACTCATATCAAATCAGTATTTTGAATATTTATTATTTTATTTGAATTGTCTTTCATAAAATATCTTTATTAGACTTATCCAAAAAAACAACCGTGTTTATCGTCTCTAATTACTTCAATGATTTTATCTAAGTGAGTTGATTCCGAAAAAGGTTCGTAAAGTTCCCATTTTCCACTAGCTCTCATCCAATATAAATTCCATAATTGTTTTGACTTATAAAATCTAATTTTTGCAAAGGGGATATTTTGTATTTCCGTTGGATTATTCCACAAGGGTCTGATTTCATAAATTTCAGTAATTTTTCCGTCATAAGAATATCCAAAATCAAGTTGAGCACGAATTTCTGGACTTTCAGGCCTTATTGATTCCACATATTTTTTTATTGTGGATTCGTTTATGTCGATTGTTGCTTTTGTCATTTAGTTCGGTTTGTATTATACTGATATAGGTTGACTCTTTTTTTGTTAATTTATCTCGTTCAAA
>CAYPHN010000478.1:0-1899 GCA_964410265.1 uncultured Flavobacteriaceae bacterium
AAATATACAAACCACTTTTTCTACCATAAACGGCTTTAAAATTACCTTTACCGTCACCTTTTAGAAATAACCCAATACTTGCATCATTTCTTGGAGTTTCAACTTCTGATTCATATAAATTACCTCCAATTATAATGTCTAAATTAGAGTCATTGTTAAAATCATCTACAAGTATTTGATTGATATTTGAGAATTGAGCCATGTTAGGTAATTGATGCATTATAAATTTGTCACCATTATTTTCTAGATAGACACTACCAAATGATTCTACCTGATAGTGAAGAGATTTTTTAAGGTCATCTTCTGTATAAACTTCCTCTAAAGTTGCTACTGAAAAAGAGTCGTAATTTTCAAATTTTTTCTTTATTGCAGGAATTTGCTGTGAAGAACATTCTCTTCCTCGTAATGGAAATTTTTCACCTTCATTAAAATAACTCAATACAATATCATTTTTGTTATTATGATCAAAATCGTTAAAGTATATATCAAATGTCTCCTTCTTATCAGCTTTATATTTATAATTCTGACCTAAATTACCAACAACAAAATCTATATCGCCATCTTTATCAAAATCGCCTTCTTTTATGCTATACCACCAGCCAGTAGTACTTTCTAACCCCATTTTTTTTGTGATATTATTAAATTCTCCATTATTATTCTTAAAAATAGTTATTGGCATCCATTCTCCTGCTAAAATTAAATCTGTCCATCCATCATTGTCAAAATCTGTCCATGTGGCACTCGTAACCAATCCTATTTTTTCTAACTCTGGAGCAATTTGTTTGGTAACATCTATAAATTTTGGAATTCCATTGGTACTTACATTTTCTAAAATATAACTTTGGGCCGGAAGAGGATAGTTTTTAGGTACAAGTCTACCGCTAACAAAGAGATCTTGATCACCATCTTTGTCAAAATCAAAATTATAAACCCTTGAACCACTAGAAATCATTTCTGGTAAAGCTGTATTTGATTTTGTAAAATTTCCTTTTCCATCATTTATATAAAGTCTATCCAGTAAAAGCTCAGAATTAGGATCAAATTCATTACCTCCACTAACCATGTAAATATCATTATCACCATCACCATCAGCATCAAAAATCAAACTCCCAAGATCTTCATAATCACTATCATAATTCATATCGGTAATTTGCTGTTTTATAAATCCTTTTGCCGCTTGGAAAAACACAGCTGTTTGATTATTGTGTGCACCACTAACAATAAAATCATCTAATTTATCACCATTTAAATCACCAACGCTAATAAATGGTCCAAAAGCAGAATTTTTATGGGGTAAAAGAACTTCTTGTTCAAAATCGTCATAAAAATTTTCTACATGTTTGTGATTTACTACAATACTGGTATCTGTAACTGTAGTAAAAAGTTTAAAAGACTGCTTAGACTTTATTGATTCTGAAACATGATTTGCTTCAATATAATCGATTTTCAAAAATTGATTTTTTTCAACATTTACCAATAATTGAGTTTTACCATCAGGCCATTCAATTTTTAAAGAATCTACATGTAAAGCTTTTCCTATTCCAAAATGTAATTGGGGTGCAACCGAAGATTGGAAACCTCTAGTCAATGTCATTTCTTGGAATTGTGTCAGCTTATCCGCCATAAGCGTAACTTTAACACCCAAACCGAATTTATTTTTATCTGGACCGTTAAATCTTAAAGTTAAGTGGTTATTAATATTTGAGCTTGTATTTTCAAAAACAGTGGCAAAATCATCGATATTGTTTAAAACAATTTCCAAGTCTCCATCATTATCTAGATCAACATAAACACATCCATTTGAAAAACCTTCATATTCTATACCCCAGATATCGTTTACTTTTTCAAATGTGAGATCTCCATTATTTTTAAATACAAAATTGTCTATTTTTTCGCTAG
>CAYPHN010000479.1:0-1872 GCA_964410265.1 uncultured Flavobacteriaceae bacterium
TATGATGGTTAAATTTTTCATACATTCTAAATTTATAATCACTATTTAATTATGACCTACCTGGTTTTTCAATTTTATAATTTCCATATTTATCGGGAGTTAGAACAGATTTTGAGTGCCAACTTATATCTTTTGGAACAATACTATCTGTTGATTGAAGAAGATTTTCCATAGTTATTTCTTGTCCTGTTTCAGCTGCCATCCTTCCCATAATAGTTGTTAAGGTACTCTTAGCACCATACTCCGTATTGTTAATTTGTATGCCCTCTAATACAGAGTTAATAAAATAGCTTTGAGCTTTTTGAGATGCTCCGATCTCATCTCGGTCTCTAAATTTCCTAAAGGTCTTTCCACTATAGTCTTTAAATTGGTGTTTTTCATTTGCAATTCCTTTAGAGCCTCTAATTTCAAACCCACGTCTATTGGAACAGTTGTTCATATTTCTGCATTGAGAAAGCATTTGAACCCCATTTGCATATTCATATTCAATAAAAAAATGATCATAAGTATTACCTTGATTAGTACCTTCAAAAACGAGTCTTCCTCCATTTCCTAATGCTTTTATAGGAAAATCATTCATAACCATATTAATCACATCAATTTGATGAATTGCTTGCCCTGCCATTTGCCCTCCCCATAACCAAGTGAAATAACGCCAATTTCTTATTTGATATTCCATTTCGGTTTGTTGTGGTTCTCTGGGTATAACTCGAGGGGCACCAACATTATAATATGTATTAATATAGTTTATTTCACCAATCTCCCCATTGTTTATTCTATGTACCGTGTCAAGAACCGAAGAGGCATACCTTCTTTGCAAACCAACAACAACATTAAGGTTTTTTTTCGTTGCTAATTTACCAGTTTCAATAATTTTTTTATATCCTGGAACATCAACAGCCAAAGGCTTTTCTAAAAAAACATGCTTACCCGCTTGTATAGCTTCCTCAAAATGAGATGGTCTAAAAGGTGGTGGGGTAACGAGTAAAACAACGTCACATACGGCAATCACTTTTTTATAGGCATCTAGTCCGACAAATTTTGTTTCTTCTGATACATCACATTGATCTTTATAATTTTTTTTAAGCATATTATGCAAATCATCAACCCTATCTTGAAAAGTATCACCAAGAGCCACAACTCTAACAGTTAAAGAAGTGTTAAGCGCTTCAAAAATTGCTCCAGAACCCCTTCCTCCGCATCCAACTAATCCAACTTTTAGCACTTCTTTACCAGATACATTAGCAAATAATTGACTAGGTAATGCGCTAAGGATTGCACCTCCAACTGCCATTGTACTGCTTTTTTTGATAAAATTTCTTCGATCTACTTTCTTTTTAATTTCCATGTGTTTATATTTATTCTTTATTACTGGTCACATGCTGTTTGCTATTAGTCACCCAATCAAGTTGGATGCAGACTATTACTATGCGTGTCAGAATTTGGTATGCCCGTTTCGTACATTGTGAATTAAAAAATTATTTTATATTAATGTTATTCATCAAGAACTATTCTCCAGAATTTTTTAGCCTCTTCTTTAGTAGGTTGCTTATTTGGGCTTACCAATCGAAACCCTATATAAGAGGAATCCGTATACCACCAAAAACTTTTTGGAATTTGAGGGTCATTTTTTTGCAAATAAAAACCCGACTTCCCCCTATTAGTTGACGAAATCTCTTTTAAATCATCATTCCAAGAGCCCCCTCTAAACACTCTAGGGTGTAACTTTCTTGGAATATTCCAAGGGTTTATTGAAATAGTATCCTGATTTTCTTTATAAAACTCATCATCATAAAAGTCTAGTGTCCATTCTGCCACATTGCCTAAAATATCATAAATACCAAAAGCGTTTGGAAGTTTTTGTCCAACTTT
>CAYPHN010000480.1:0-1867 GCA_964410265.1 uncultured Flavobacteriaceae bacterium
ACCCTTTAACAAAAATATGCAACTTTTTAGAAGTTAATAAATTACTTAGAACTTATTCTTTTTTGTATTTTTACGTCATTAAAATAAAGTTGTTTGAGCGATAAAAAAGAAATTTTAAGCAAATACCTTCCCGAGAAATCGGTAGCCTTGGTAATTGATATATTAGAAAAGCACCCTTGTCATTTAAAAATTGTTAATAATAGAAAAACCAAGCATGGTGATTTTAGAAAATATCCCGATGGGAAGTATCAAATAACTGTAAATACTGGTTTAAATAGGTTTCGATTTTTGTTGACATTAATTCATGAAGTTGCTCATTTAATTAGTTATAAAAATAATAAAAATATTAAACCCCATGGTATTGAATGGAAGAGGAATTTTCAACATTTAATGTTGCCATTTGTGAACCCTGATATTTATCCTAAAGAAGTTTTATCTTTTTTGGCACATTACTTAATTAATCCTAAAGCCAGTACAGATACCGATATTAAATTATCGTTGGCTTTAAAACAATTTGATGAAAAAACAGATAAAAATTATATTTTTGAAATACCATTAGCGAGTAAATTTATGCATAACAACAAAGTATTTGTTCGGGGAAATAAAAGAAGAATAAGATATGAATGTACAGAAGTATATTCAGACAAAAAATATTTATTCCATGCTAATGCAGAAGTGGATCTGATAAAAATTTAATGATATAAAAATGAATAAAAATTATTATGCCGTAATCATGGCAGGTGGAGTTGGTTCTAGGTTCTGGCCGGTTAGCACACCTCAAAACCCGAAACAATTTCACGATATGTTAGGTACAGGTGAATCATTAATTCAAAATACTTTTTCAAGATTGGAAAAATTAATTCCAAAAGAAAATATTTTAATTGCAACCAACGAACGATATAGAAATTTGGTCTTAGAACACCTGTCTCAGGTAAAAGAAAACCAATTGTTATTAGAACCTACTATGCGAAATACAGCTCCTTGTATTTTGTATAGTGCTTTAAAAATTCAAAATTTGAATAAAGATGCCGTGATGATCGTTGCGCCTTCAGATCATTTTATTGAAAACGAAGCTGAATTTGTTCGCCAAGTAGAAACAGCTTTTAAAGCATGTGAAAAGGAGGATATATTAATGACTCTAGGTATAAAACCTTCTCATCCAAATACGGGATATGGTTATATTCAATTTAGCAATTCCGATAAGGAAATAAAAAAAGTTATCAACTTCACAGAAAAGCCAAATTTAGAAACTGCCAAGCAATTTATTAGTCAGGGAGATTATTTGTGGAATGCCGGTATTTTTGTTTGGAGTGTTAAGAGTATTATCAAGGCTTTTGAGCAAAGATTAGGTAGTATGTGCACACTTTTTAATGCCGGAAAGACATATTGGAATACTGAAAATGAATCCAAATTTATTAAAGACAATTACGCTAAAGCGGAAAACATTTCTATTGATTACGGAATTATGGAAGGTGCTAAAAATGTATATGTTCTACCTGTTGAATTTGGATGGAATGATTTAGGTACTTGGGGTTCATTATTTGAAAAGTTATCAAAAGATTCAAATAACAATGCTGTAGTTAATGCAAAATCTTTATTGATAGATGCTAAGAATAACATGGTTAGAACCACAAAGGATAAAAAAATTATAGTACAAGGAATAAGTGATTTTATAATTGTTGAAACAAAAGATACTATTTTAATTTATCCAAAATCTGAAGAGCAAGGCATTAAACAGGTTTCAAAAGATGCTGAAATTAAGATGGGTTCTAAAAATTAATTTCTTTCAAAAAACAAAGAGAATAAATGAGGTGCGAGGCTCTATTTTTTTTGAATAGCCTTAGCTATTGAAAAAAAATATAACGAA
>CAYPHN010000481.1:0-1859 GCA_964410265.1 uncultured Flavobacteriaceae bacterium
TATTAATAATTTTTGCTTCCCAGATTGCTTTCGGACAATCAAAAATTCAACACGAACCTGAACGACTTTTCAATAAACTAGAATTAGGAAAATCTACTGCTGAATTTATAAAAGAGCATAAAATTGAAAAAATCACATTCTTAAGAGATACTATACTCTCATCGTCAATCGAATTTGACCGAAACGGAAATTCAGTTTGTGAAATCGGAATGGAAAATAATTCTGTTAGAAAATCTTTGCGAAAATATGATAAACAAAATCGTGAGATTGAAACGAAGTATTTTAATTCAGATGGTTCATTCAGATATGGATATTACTATATATTCGAGGATGGAGTTGGAATTATGTATAAATTAAAAGACAGTTTACTTTTTAGAAAATCTGGAATTATTAAACCCGAGAACATCAGAATTTACTCTGAATACGATGAAGACGGAAACCTAATACTAAAGAATATTTACACACACGACGATGATATGAAATATCTTCTCGAAACCAGATTTCAAAACAATCGTTTGTACGTTCAATATCGTTATGAATATCTTGATAACAAAAAGTACGTTACCAAAATACAATATGATGACAACGGAACAAAAGTCAGCGAAAAAAGACATCTAGACGAGGAAGAATTCCCAAGTGAAAAAAAACTAAATCACTATCGCGACGAAGATGAAAGTATTTTTAGAATTGACAGTTTTGACAATAATGAGAATTTAGTCAAAATGGAATTATTTGATAATGACAACAAATTGTACCGACTTGAAATTAATAACTACAATTCAAAAAACCAGTTAATAAAAGTCATTAAGGAAAATTTTCAAAGAGACATAAAAACTGAATACATTTATAATTACGACAATCAAAATCGAATTGAAAGAATAGATAAAATAACTAACGGAATAAAAGAAATATTTAGATACGAATATAAAATGTTTTGAAAAAAACTGCTTGTAACAACGTGTATAAATCATTGGGCAATAGGTTGTTAAATGAAATTAATAGATATAAATAAACATTACGGTAAACTGAAAATGAAGTGCTTCGAAACGCCCAACGCTTCATACACAAACCGTTAGCGGTTATTAGAAAACAACGAGAATATCAAACTAAAATAAATATGTATTGTTCAAAATGTGGTAATGAATTATTGGAAAAAGATTTATTCTGTTCAAAATGTGGAACAAAATCAAATCTAACTGATGACAATAAAACTGTCAAAGATAATAGTCCAATTAAATTATCTACTCCAAAAAAGGAAACTTGTAAAAAATGTAATAAGACAAAGAGAAATGTTTTTAAAAACAATATAGATACAAGAAAAAGCATTTGTATTAGTTGCGATTCTAAATTAGGATTTTGTCCAATTTGCCACAAAGAGTTACGAACAAAATATGCTCAACAATGCCAAAGTTGTCATTCATCTTGGCGTGAAAACAGTCCAGTTCCTCAAACTTCTACAACTGGAAATATTAAAAAATCAAACAATAATAAAATACAATGTCCAAAGTGTAAATCAATCAATATTATTGGCGGAAAAAAAGGTTTTAGCGGAACGCAAGCAGTTGGCGGAGCAATACTAACTGGAGGAATTGGAATTCTTGCTGGAACAATTGGAAGTAATAAAGTGGAACTATCTTGTTTGTCTTGCGGAAATAAATTTAAACCTGGAGAAGATTTGAAAGGTCTTCGGAAAAAGAGAAAACAAGAAGCGGAAGCGATGAAAAGTCCAGTATTTTGGATATTTCTCGTAATAATATTTGGAATAATTCTATTTGTATTTAATGGATGCTAAATAACAACCGCTAACAACGTGTAAAATTCATTGCTAAGTTTTGGCTTACTTAGGAAAATCCTATCGG
>CAYPHN010000482.1:0-1854 GCA_964410265.1 uncultured Flavobacteriaceae bacterium
GAGTATTTCGCTGGTTTCATACCCAAACAAGTTGGGCGCAAGTTTTGATTTAAAGATCAAAAATAGAAATTTATTATTTTAGATCCCCTTCTAGGGGATGACATTTTATCGGAAACCTCGAGGCAAGCCTCGAGGAATTCTTTTTCATTAAATACTTAAGTGTATTCAATTATTTTTTTACATTTGATTGCGTATTATTAATGCATCAAATATTTTGATCCATAAAAACAAAAACTATATCATGGAAAAAAGTTATAAAGAACTAATGCCGCAAATTAATACCTTTATTTTTGATGTTGATGGTGTATTAACTGACGGAACGGTAACCATTTTTCCTAATGGCGAACTTATTAGAAAGATGAACGTAAAAGACGGATACGCTTTAAAAACGGCAGTAGATATGGGTTTTAAGGTTTGTATAATATCAGGCGGAACAAATGCCGCCGTGAAATCACGTTTACAGGGTTTGGGTATTACAGATATTTATTTAGGTGCACATAATAAACTTGAACCCTTCGAAGAATTTTTAGATAGTTATGAAATTGATAAAGAAAATGTATTGTATATGGGTGATGACATACCTGATTACCCGGTAATGCAAGTAGCTGGATTGGCAGCCTGCCCAAAAGATGCCGTACCTGAAATACAAAATATATCGAATTATGTTTCTCAAAAAAAAGGTGGTAATGGTTGTGTAAGAGATGTTATTGAACAAGTTTTAAAGGTGCAAGGAAAATGGAAAGATCAATTTGATGCTAAATATTTTTAAAAATAAATATGCAAGTTAGATTACTTAAAATACCTTTTATAAAATGGTTTATAAGGTTCTTTCAAAGTATTAAAATACCCGGTTTGGAAGGTATGAACCTTTTTAATTTACTTGAAATGTACATTTCAGGAATTATTAAAGGTGCTTTAACCTCTCGTGCTGGTAGTATCGCATTTAGTTTCTTTATAGCCTTGTTTCCTTTCGCTCTTTTTGTACTGACACTAATTCCGTTTGTGCCCATAGAAGGGTTTCAGGATGATTTTATGTCATTTATTTTTAAAGTAATGCCCTCGAAAGAATCGAGTGATGCGGTTTCTTATGTACTTAATGATATTGCAAACAATAAATACGGAGAATTACTTTCTTTTGGTTTTATTCTTTCCATATTTTTAATGACCAATGGGGTTAATGCGATTTTAAGTGGTTTTGAATTTACCTATCACAACATTGAAACTCGTACGGTAATTAGACAATATATTGTCTCTTTAATCATATCGCTAGTTTTGGCCTTTTTATTATTATTAACTGTTGGTGTGATTATTTTTTTAGAATTCTTTATTAATTCTTTAAGCCGGCAAGGTATCGTTGGTGATGTTCCATTTTGGATAGGAATTATTCAAGGTACCATTTTATTATTGATGGTGTTTGTTGCTATTTCACTACTGTATTATTTTGGTACCCGAGAAGGAAAGAAAACTTCATTTTTTTCTCCTGGGACTATTTTTACCACACTTCTTTTTATTATCAATTTTAAAATATTTCAAATTTACATCGAGAAATTTGCCCAATACAACCAATTGTATGGTTCTATCGGAACCATCTTGGTTATAATGCTATTTATTTGGTTGAATTCTATTATTTTGCTTCTTGGTTTTGAATTAAATACAAGCTTATTGAAACTGCAACATAAAAACAAAGAAAAACAAATGGCTAAAAAAAATAACATCTAGTTTTTTTAATTTGCTAATATTTTAACTCTTTTATTGATGACTATACGCAACACATTTAGGTTTTAGGGAATTTTGATGAATTTATTTTTTTCTTTATCAAGGCAAAATTTTCAAGCATAGCAGTAGTTACGGTTT
>CAYPHN010000483.1:0-1844 GCA_964410265.1 uncultured Flavobacteriaceae bacterium
TGCTATTGGTTATTCCAGCAATGGCTAAATATTTTGTTTGTGTAAAAGCATCATTTTTACTTTTTACTTTAAATATATCAGCCGTATACATAGTAATGACAGGTACAAAAAGTAAAAAATCATCAGCATTGGTTTTAAAATTAGGAATTTTTTTTTGAATATTCTTTTGTAAATTTTCTTTGCCAATACTGCCGTTGGAATAATTTATGATTAAGCCGGTACCGATAAGAGCTATAGGTACAATAGATTTATGTAAAAAAGATTTTTCTTTTTTTGGATTGATGTAATTTAAACTATCCTTTTGCCCGAAAGCAAATAAATGGGATGATATTATAATAAGAAAAAGAAATTTTTTCATTTTAAGCCTTACTTTTATTAAGTAGATCAGGCCTGATGTCTTGAGTTCTTTTAACAGCTTCATCATGACGCCATTGCTCAATTTTCGGAAAATTACCAGATAATAATATCTCAGGTACTTTTAAATCTTTGTATACGGCAGGTCTTGTGTAAACTGGTGGAGCTAATAGATCATCTTGAAATGAATCCGATAAAGCCGATGTTTCATCTCCTAATACACCCGGAATTAATCTTATTACAGCATCGCATAATACAGCTGCAGCGAGTTCGCCACCCGATAAAACATAATCACCAATAGAGATTTCTTTTGTAATAAATTTATCTCTAACTCTTTGATCAACACCCTTGTAATGACCTGTTAAAATAATTACATTCTTTGCTGAAGATAAGATGTTGGCGGTTTGCTGATTTAGAGTTATAGCATCAGGAGTCATGTAGATCACTTCATCATATTTTCTTTCCGAAAATAATTGGCTGATACATTTATCAATGGGTTCAATCATCAAAACCATTCCGGCACCACCACCAAATTGATAATCGTCAATTTTGCCATATTTGTTTAAGGCGTATTTTCGAAGGTCGTGAAAATGTACTTCTACGAGAGATTTGTTTATAGCGCGTTTTATGATGGAATGTTCAAACGGACTTTTAATTAAATCTGGTGAAACGGTAATAATATCTATTCGCATTGGGCAAAGGTACTTTTTTTAAAAATACAAATTTGAAGTTGCGCTTATCGTTACGGCTATGCTTCTGTTGTGGACTAAGTTAACCAAATTTTTCCACTATTAATTAATTTTGTAAATTAGCTTTTACTTTGTTAATACACTGAATCACAATAGAGTATAACCATTGTTGCCAGCTGTATTTTCATTCTGTTCGGAAGTTCATTGACGTACTCAAAACTTTATTTTTTTTAGAGGGAAGGCGGATTACTGAAACTCGGTAGTAAAAAAAATAGTATATTTGTGAAAGAAAAAACGCCAGTACTTGTAATACTGACGCTTTTAATAAAGAGTTTGAGTCTGCTAAACTCGATTTAAGTGTAACTAATGAGATCACTTTTTCGGCTAATGAGACCGACTTCAACCACTCTTTTAAAGATAGACTGTTTATCAAAGTTGCTTACTTTACAATAGTAGCATAGCTTCTTACACAGTCTTCAAAGAAACAAGTGCAACGCCCTTACAATGGGCGTTTTCTTTTCTATAAAATTTCATATAGATAACCTTCTTTTTTATATTGAGGTTTATTTGCTTTTATTTTACCTTCTTTTAATAATCTTGATAGTTTATCTTGACTAGCATTAATTGCTCTCTTTATACTAATATCAGAATTAGCACTATCAATTGCATTTGCAACATCTCTGCTTTTACCTTTTCCTCCAATTTCATTTAGCATAAACAGTACATACTCATTCCAACTCATATTGCCTTTAGGAGTTCCAATATTTTTTTCAGTTGTCAATGTATCAATAACAGTAGATT
>CAYPHN010000484.1:0-1833 GCA_964410265.1 uncultured Flavobacteriaceae bacterium
CAATTTCCGTAATTAATTTGAGATTCTTACTTTCAAAAAAATATCTAAAAGTCCGCTTGTTATTTTTTTTCCAAGCTGCTGAGCTAATAATTGGTAACGGTTTGGCTATGCGTAGTGCGGGATTTCGAAGCACCGAACTTTCAAATTGGCACGTAGCTAAACCTTTGCGTTTTGTTTTTATCTTTTCATTTTTAAAAGCTAAACCAAAGGTTTAGCGGTTTTTATTAATTGCTATAAACTTTCAATTTACTACTAAACCCGCATTACGTATAGGTTTTGTTAGCTTTTCGTTTTTATTTACAGTATTTGTCAATCATTTCTTGAGCATCTGGGTCTCCTAATTTTTGGGCTTCATTTAAATCAGTACAACCTTCTTTATTCATTCCGTAGGCGATATAAATTATTCCTCTCCAATAGAGACTCGAAGACCTTTCAAAGTTTTTTTCAAGACAGAAGTTGAAGTCTTCAAAAGCAAGATTCAAACTATCAATATTGTACCTAGCGATTCCTCTTTCAAATCGAATTTCTTCCATTGCTATATCAAATTCAAATCCTGTCTCAATAAATGAATTTTCAACTTTGTCCATATACAGGATTTCACTTCCTTTAGTTTTAATTGCTTTTTCAAAGTCATCAATTGCTCCTTGATAGTCCTCCAATCTTTTTTTATTCTTTCCTCTATTTAAAAGTGCAAGTGTATTGTCTGAATCGATTTCAATAATCTTTGTGTAATCTTCTATTGAGCCTTGATAATCTTCCAATATCGATTTGTCTACACCCCTATTAATTAATGCATAAATATTATTGGGGTCTTTTTTAATAGCTTTATCCAATAACGGAATAGCTTCCAGATATTTACCTTCTTGCTCTAATTTCTCCGCTTCAGCATTATAATCCGCTGAAGATTTGAAATCACACGAGGTGAAAGTCAAGATACTTATTATGATTAATATCTGTTTCATTTAATGAAAGCTAACGGTTTGTGTAAGAATAGTAAGGGATTAAAATGCACTTACTTTTCGGTTTATCACTTAGCGAAATTTACAATTTTTTCTTTATTTATTAGACACGCAAAATTGTAAATTTTGCGGACTTTGTAAAACGCACTTCACTTTGGGTTAAGTACTAAAACCCTTATTATTTTTACACCTTGTTAGGCATCTGGCATTTCTCAATCATTTTCCATTTCTAATAATAAATATGAAAGTTCGATTGATAAATTCCGTACTTCTTTGCTCGAATTTAAATTATTGGCTAAGGAAGCAACAACCACTTTTTTGTCAAAATAGATTCTAAAATAACTACTTGACCCAATTTGTGTTCCATTATGTTCAATGATTTTTCCTAATTTCGGATTTGTCCAATTATCCCAACCGAAAGTATATTCCGTTTCCTTATTATCATTATTAGACAATTGAATCATCAGTTCTGTAGTCGAAGGATTTATTAATTTATAATTTAGGATTGCTTTTCCGAATTTCAGTAAATCGTGTGCTGTTGATTGGATTCCACCACCAGAATATGTGTAACTCAAATCGTTTTTTGGACTTCTATAAAAATGACTTCCAAGTTTTATGTAAACATTAGTCTTGGTTTGTTCCACGTTAGTTTGATTCATATTTGCTGGTTTCCAAATGTTCTCCTGCATATAAACTTGATAGGATTTCCCTGTTACTTTTTCTATAATCGCTCCAAGTATTGTATAGCCAAAAGATGAATATAAAAATGAAGTTCCAGGCTTAAATGCAGTTGTCTATTCTTAAATTTATCAAGTGCTTTTTCACAATTGTAGTAATTAGTAAAATTGAATATTACTAAATCAGATTTTTATTG
>CAYPHN010000485.1:0-1821 GCA_964410265.1 uncultured Flavobacteriaceae bacterium
TGGTTAATCCTGCTGCTAATGTCACTGCATGTTGTTCAGCGATACCAACATCAAAAGCTCTTTCGGGAAACCTATCAATCATTAATTTCATAGAACTTCCTGTTGGCATGGCAGGCGTAATTCCAATTATTTTTGAATTATTTTCGGCAAGCTCTACTAAAGTTTCTCCAAATACATCTTGAAATTTTGGGGCTTGCTTTAGATCAAGTTCTTTAAATAAATCACCTGTTTTTGCATCAAATTTACCCGGTGCATGATACGTAATTTGATCATTTTCCGCTTGACGAAGACCTTTACCTTTCTTTGTAATAATATGTAATAATTTAGGTCCATTTATTGTTTTCAAACGTTTTAATTCCGCGATAAGCGAATCCAAATCATGACCATCAATGGGTCCGGAATAAGAAAAATTTAAAGCTTCAAAAATATTATCTTGTTGTTTTTTTAGCTTTTTTTCTAAAACTTCAGCATTATTTTTTACTGAAGTTAGATATTTTTTTAGCGCGCCAACATTTGGGTCGATACCCATTTCATTATCATTTAAAATAATCAACAAATTTGATTTGGCAACACCTGCGTGGTTTAATCCTTCAAAGGCCATTCCGCTGGCGATACTCGCATCGCCAATTACAGCAATGTGATGCCGCTCTAATTCACCTTTCAAACGAGAAGCAATAGCCATACCTAATGCTGCCGAAATTGAAGTTGACGAATGCCCAACACCAAAAGTATCATAAGTGCTTTCACTTCTCTTCGGAAAACCAGAAATTCCACCCAATTGCCTGTTTGTATGAAAAATATCTCTCCTACCCGTTAATATTTTGTGGGGGTAGGCTTGATGACCAACATCCCAAACCAATAAATCAGTTGGCGTATTAAAAACATAATGCAAAGCAATGGTTAGCTCAACAACACCAAGACTTGCACCTAAATGTCCTTTTTTTACAGAAACAATATCAATAATAAAATCGCGTAGTTCTTTGGCTAAAACAGGCAGGTCAGTAGTTGATAATTTTTTCAGATCATCCGAATTGTTAATATGTTCTAAGTATTTATTTTTCACTTTTACAAAACTACAATTATCTTTGATTTAGAAAAAGTACTATTTTACTATAAATTAATATTTTTTTTACTGTTATATGAATAAAAATCCTATTGGTATATTTGATTCTGGTATTGGCGGAATCTCTATTTACAAAGAAATTCATCAATTATTACCTCTTGAAAATATTATTTATTTGGCGGATAGTAAAAATGCTCCTTATGGGGAAAAGACCAAAAATGAAATTATTGATTTTAGCAAAAAAAACACCGAATTTTTGTTAGAGAAAGGTTGTAAAATAATAGTTGTTGCTTGCAATACAGCATCTACAAACGCAGTAGCACATTTAAGATCACATTATAATGTTCCTTTTATAAGAGTCCAACCCGCAATCAAGCCTGCAGCCTTACAATCAAAAACTAAAACAGTAGGTATTTTGGCTACGACAGGAACCTTAAAAAGTGATTTATTATTTGAAACTTCACAAAAATTTGCAAAAGGAGTTAGCGTAATTCACCAAGTTGGTGAAGGCCTGGTAGAATTAATCGAAGAAGGAAAAATGCACTCTAAGGAAATGCACCATTTACTAAATAAATATCTACAACCTTTGATTGCAAAAAATATTGATAATTTGGTTTTAGGCTGTACGCATTACCCTTTTTTAATTCCTCAAATTAAAAAAATTATTGGAGAAAAGGTTAATATACTAGATTCTGGAGAGGCTATAGCTAGACAATCGAAAGTAATATTAGGGCAAGAGCATTTGATCAATAATGGCG
>CAYPHN010000486.1:0-1819 GCA_964410265.1 uncultured Flavobacteriaceae bacterium
TGGCAATTCAGCCCTGTGCCAAGAGCACAGGGATTTCTTGCCATTTCTTTAAAACAACACTTATACTTTAAGTTATTGTTTGTGTGATAGTTATAGTCAAGTCTTTAATCTTAAAGCGAAGCGGTCTTAAATCTACTTTAGGATACTAATGGTTTTTTAAATTTATTTTGATATGTTACATTTTATCGACTATATCGTCGTATAAAAAACACAGATCATGAAAAAAATATTTTTTCTTTTGGCCATAGTTCTTTTTAGTTCTTGTGCTACAAACACCAGTTTCAACACATTTTACCAAAAAAATCAAAAACAATCTGATTTTTCCTTAGGACTAAACACTGCATTGATAAGAAGCTTCTTACCCGATGAAGATTTTGAGGATGTTAAACCTTTACTCAAAAAAGCAAAGCATGTTCGCATTTTAGTTTTTTCAGATAATGCTGAAGAAATGAACTTAAAATTTGGCAAATTCATAAAAAAATCAAAATTTGAAAAAGTAATCAAAGTGAAAGATGATGGTGGTAAATTAGCATTTTATACCTTGGATAAAAAAGATAAAATTAAAGAAATTGTTCTAGAAATTTCATCTGATGACGACCTTATTTTGTTGGGTTTAAAAACAAATTTATCACAAAAGGATATCGATAATATATTTAAAGATAATGAAATAAGTTTGAATTGATAACACTTTTTATTTGTTAAATATCTAAATAACAACTAAGTATGGGAATTGCTTCTATTTGTTATTTTTTTAGAAACTGGTAGTTGTTTACTAAAAAGAAGCCGAGATATTTAGCATCTCTTCAAGTTTTCTTATCATATAAACAGTCAATCGTTTCTTTTCCCTCCAACTAATACTAGCTGGCATTATTCTTTTCACTCTATTCTTTGATAATAATAATTTTTGGTTTTTCATAAAATTTATACGATTTCAATGATACATAAGTAAGAAAGAAAAGACCTAAAAAGGCTGCAATGATTATTAAATTTCTTTTATCATACGGTTTTTGAGGTTTTGTTTCGCAAATACCACCTGGACAATTATACAATTTCCAATTTAGCTTTTTGTAAAGCATACAACCCAAACAAATTCCAAAAACAGATTCCACAAACATTAAAAACAAACAAAGCCAACAAATTCCTAATCTGATTGGCGAAATTATATCGAAAATGATATAATACGTCATTATTACACCTAATATCAGCCCTAATATCCAAGCGAATTGTTTTGGTTTTGCTTCTACCCAATCCGGTTCTTGATTGCTAACAAATAATCCCCCAATTAGCATATATGGTGAATATTTGGGATTAAACAATGTTCTAAAAGCAAATTCAATGATAAATGTGATAGAAAAGAGTTCAGCCCAAAAGATAGTTCTATAAATATAGACTGAGAATAGGCTCAAAATTCCCAATAAAAACATTATTCCTGCGCTTGCACGTGCTTCCCTTTCATTGATAACTCGGTAGTCATAACCTTCTATCTTTTCGCCAAAATTTAAAAAAAGTCCCATAGCTATTTATTGAAAGGCTCATAGCCTGATTCTCTAATGGTTTTTGTAATAGTATTGATGTCAGTTTTTGTTGAATCAAACTCAATTATTGCATCCTTATTCGTATGTGAGGCTTTAACGCTTACAACGCCTTCAATTTTAGAAATATTATCTTCAAGTGTAACTTCACAACCAACACAAGTCATTCCATTTACTCCAATATTTTCTCTAACGATGTCAGATTCTTTAATAACAATTACTTTTTTAGGCTTTTTATCTGATGACGAGCAAGATGTTAAGACAGAAACACTAATAATAGCCAGTAA
>CAYPHN010000487.1:0-1806 GCA_964410265.1 uncultured Flavobacteriaceae bacterium
GGACAGAACGATTGCACGACTTTATAAAAACATTCAAACTTTACAACTTTTAACATTACATTTGTAAAAAACCAAATAACTACTTAGAAGTAAGAAGTAATGAAAAAAAAATTACCAATTATCTGATTCTTGATACCAATTAGAACAAACAGTTAGCTTGTAACTCATAACTCATAATTAATAACTCCTTTCATTTCACTAATCCCCAACCCATTAGCACACTATTAAAAAAAGCCACATTTTACTTCAAAAAACTACAATTTTCTGTATTGAAAAATTTATATTTGGGCTTGGAAAAAATAGCCCTAATTCTTTGCATAGGGGTGTTTTTAAATTGTCATTCCCGCGTAGCGTGTGACCAGCTTGATTGGTTAGCTCTTTGTCATTCCCGCATAGCCGTGTGACCAGCTTGACTGGTTAGCGGGAAATGGGGCTGATAAGGGCGAAGCTGTATATAATTAATATTAAATCATTATGAAAAATTTTGCTATGATTGGTGCAGCAGGCTATATTGCTCCGCGTCACATGAAAGCGATTAAAGAAACAAATAATGATTTGGTAGCTGCATTAGATAAATTCGACAGCGTGGGTATAATAGATGCACATTTTCCTAATGCCTCTTTTTTTACTGAATTTGAAAGATTTGATAGGCATATTGATAAATTAAAAAGAAATGGGAAATCTTTAGATTATGTTTCTATTTGTTCTCCTAATTATTTACATGATGCTCATATTCGTTTTGCACTACGTCAAGGGGCAGATGCCATTTGTGAAAAACCTTTGGTATTGAATCCATGGAATATAGATGCCCTTTCTGAAATTGAAAAAGAAACAGGTAAAAAGATCTATAATATTTTACAACTAAGAGTGCACCCAAGTATTATTGCTTTAAAAGAAAAAATTGAAAACGGACCGGCCGATAAGATTTACGATATTGATCTCACTTACCTAACTTCTCGTGGCAATTGGTATTATACCTCCTGGAAAGGCGATGTGACCAAATCTGGAGGTATCGCAACCAATATAGGTGTACATTTTTTTGATATGTTATGTTGGATCTTTGGTGATTTAAAACAAAATATTGTTCACATAAATACACACGATCGTTCTGCAGGTTATTTAGAATTTGAAAAAGCTAGTGTACGTTGGTTTTTATCAATAAATTATGATGTATTACCTCAAGAAATTAAAGAAAAAGGACAACGAACCTATCGCTCTATAACCATTGAAGGAGAAGAATTAGAGTTTAGCGGTGGTTTTACCGATTTACATACTATTTCTTATAAAGAAATTTTAAAAGGAAATGGGTATGGTTTAGAAGCGACACGACAAGCAATTGAAATTGTTCATGATATAAGGTACGCCAATCCAATTGGGGCTAAAGGAGAGTTTCATCCTTTTGTAAAAAAGCCTTTAGTAAAACACCCGTTTAAGTAATTGTTTCCAATTTCATTTTTTTAATAGTTGATTATTTTTTAGTGATGAATATATTTTTAAATAAGTTTTTTTGTAAAAAAGAAATAGAATTTATTCAAATAATTTTTCCGGATTAATTCATTAAATGGATAACCTTAAAGAAAAAAGTTTTGTTGCAGTAGCCTGGGATTTTGGAGGTAAATTTGCAAACTTTGGTGTTGCTTTTATAGTTTCTGTTTTTTTAACAAGGCTTTTAGAGCCAGAAGAATTCGGTTTAATTGCAATGGTAAATGTTATCATTGGGTTTTCTGCAGTTTTTGTTGATATGGGTTTGGGAGCCAGTTTGATTCAACGAAAGCATTTATTACCCATTCATTATGATTCTGTTTT
>CAYPHN010000488.1:0-1802 GCA_964410265.1 uncultured Flavobacteriaceae bacterium
ACGGGTAAAATTTATAACGGTTTTTCGCTTAATTCAAAGTAAGTGATTTTTTACAGGGAAATTTTTCCTGCGGAAAATTATCCTTACATTTATCCGTCACAAAATCTTACACACACCGTTACAAACTATAAAAATCAGGAAAATCATTACGGTTTTATTGAGAAAATAGCCGACCGAAAATCACAACGGATAATTCTCAAAATGATAACGGACTTTGAAAATCTCAATCGGAAATATTTAGGGCTGGGAATATTAATCAAAATATCGCTAACCGACTAAGTTTGTGATTATTTAAATAAATATAACGGAAAATTCTCAGCTGAATTAAATACAAGAAACAGTTTGTAACACCGTATAAATTTAATGCTTAAAAAAGGCTTTAATTCATTGGTTTGTGTATATTTACTAAGGGATTTTTCCTGCGGAAAAATACCCTTACTTTTACGCACTAATTTTATACCAAACGTTAGCCAACATGAAGAATATGAAAAAACTCCTATTTCCAATTTTCCTACTTACAATTCTTTTCCATAGTTGTAAAGTTGGTACCCAGAGAAATTTAGTTAATGATGCAATTGACCTAGAAATAAAAAATCAAATAGAAATTATTGATAAAAAGATAATGGAAGCCATCGCCACCAAAAATTCAGATGCATTTAAAAAATTAATGTCCAGCGAGCTATTGGAAAAAAGTGGCAAGGAAGTAAATCAAATCATTGAACAATTGAGCACTAATGTTAAGAACAAGGAATTTGATTACCTAGATAGGTATTATACTTCCAATTCAAAAAAAGGAATGAATTTTACCTTGTTTTCAGGCACTTCAGATGAAGACGATTATCACTTCACGTATTCTTCTTTTTCCAATGAAAACTTTATTTCTATAATTATACCAAAGGAACAGTACGATGATGTGTTCTTTGCCCTGTTTTATGGTAAAGTTGGAACAGATTGGAAATTATTCTCCTTTCAAGTTGGTCAGTATAATGTTAATAAAAATACTGCTTTAGAACATTATAAAATAGCCAAAGAACAATTCGGAAATGAACACTACATAGATGCCTTTCTAAGTATGCTTTTAGCGAAACAATGTTTAAGTCCTATTAATAGTTGGGAATATAATAAGCATGAAGATGTAATGGCGTTTGGTAAAGAAGTGCAAGACAAAGTTTTGGAAGAGTACATCATGCCAATAAAGTTGTCATCCCTAAAAACGGCACCACAAATTTTTGACGTCCAACCTATTGCAATGGAAGAAGGTTATTTTCCAATGGTTAAATATCTTTCAGAGATAGCCCTCAAGGACACGGTTGCCTTAAAAGAGGAAAACGACCTATTGCAACAAATTATTGGAAAAGTTTTTACAGGAATAGATAAAAACAAAAAATATATCTTTTACAAAGCTTTGAATGAAATGCCAAACAATGATACTCCCGTTGCCAATTATGGATTTACGCAAGAATTGAAATAACACGTTGGCTAACAAAGGCTAAAAATTATTACGGTTCTTTGGCTTAATTCAGGGGTAAGTGTATATTTATAAAATAATTAATAGCGGACTATAAGAGCTGTTATAATCCGTAACAATTCTTAGCCAAAACGTTAGCTTTAATGCGAAAAATCCTCAAAAATAACAACATTTTAGTTCTTTAAAAATGGAATTTAATAGTATTGTGAAAAAAAGTTGCAGCGGAATTTGAAAAGCTAAACGGAATAAAAAACAGGAAAGGAAAAGCTTAAAACGGCGGAAAAAAGTAACGGCGGAATTTTGCCAATCTTTGCGGAATGAAAAGCATTGCGGA
>CAYPHN010000489.1:0-1789 GCA_964410265.1 uncultured Flavobacteriaceae bacterium
AATAACAATTGGTGTTGGTTTTTAATGGTATCTTTAGAAGAAGGATAATATGTTTTAAAAATACCCTCTTCTTTGTTGATTACAGCGCCATTTTCTACGAACTTCTCTCGATAATATGCAATCGTTTGGTAGGCATCTTGTGGGTAATTTTCCTTTAAATTTTCTATGGCTTTTTTGATATAATCCAAAGGGCTGAGCGGACTTAAAAGTACTTCATCCAACACATTGCTACTTGGTTGTAACGTAATATTTAATTTCCCATCAACAATAGAAACGGGTATTTCAAAATTGTTAAAACCAATAAAACTAACCGAAATCGTATCTAGTCTTTTTGATTTTGGGATATAAAAATCAAACGCTCCATTTTCATTACTAATGGTTCCAATAGGATAATTTTTTAAACTAATGGATGCAAATGGTAACGGCTGGTTATTTTCTTGATTGACAACTACTCCTGAGATAACACTAGTGTTTTGCGCATAGATATAAGTGCTAAAAATCAGCAATACAAAAGGAAAATATTTAAACATAATTTATTTTTAATTTAGACGATTAGGAAATGAAAATGTTACATAAATAAGATTGTCGGATTTCAAATTCATTTACGGCTACCAGTGAAACAAATAATTAATTTTTTATAAATTTGAAAGCAGCTTGTTCACCATTTTCGGCAATAATTTTAATAATATAGATTCCATTTACTAGATTATTTAATGCTATTTTAGAAGGCTTATCGTTTGTTCTTAACTTTTGCCCAAAAAAATTATATACTTCAATTTTACGTAATACAATTTTATTTGGGTTTAAAATTATAATGTATTCACTTGCAGGATTCGGATAAATTTCGATATTATTTTTAATAAACAAATCATTTACTGATAATGCGGTATTAAATTTCGAATTTATTAATTCCCATAGTTCATTTTTATTTGCATCATAATTTAATGCCCATATACCTACTCCGCCAAGATTTTCGGCCAAAGCCAAATCATATTTTTTACTTATACTTTCTTCATTGTCTTGCCATACCTGATTCCAACCGCCTGAATTCCATCTATAAAATGGTGTTTGTGAATTGCTGTTCCAAATAAACCCTCCTTTGCTCACGGCATCATCAACAGCTGTTCTATAAAAAGTAGAACCATCGTAAGAAATAATTGAAGCTCCTGCTATTGACGAATTTGTTTTCCAGTGTTTTCCATAATAGGGCACTCCCAGGATTATTTTTTCTGGATATTTTGATATAGGAACACTATAATCATCATTTAAGGTTTTTGTTAAACTAATTCCTCCACTAGGATGTGTTAAGGGTGCAACGGCCCCAGTTTTGGTACTCCAAGCACCATTGTAATCATAAGCCATGATAAAAAGGTAATCTACGCTTTGCACTAGGCCATCAAAATTCCAATCATTTCCCCAATTAACTGCAGGGCTATCAAAAGACACTTCTTTTCCTGGTAATTCAGTATGTATATAATTGGTTAATTCGGCCATAAAATTATTTATTTTAGAACCTTCATCATCATTGTTCATCGCTTCAAAATCAACATTTACGCCATCTAAATTAAAGGTGGTGATTATTCTTTTTACTTCAGATTTAAATTTATTTTTAATAGTGGAATTGGTTAAAATATTGTGAATTTCTGAACCGTTAAAATTAACAGCGGTCATGATAACTTTAGTCCCGGCATTGTGTGCAGCATTGATTACATCTGTCCATGGCCAACCAGATGGATGTATTATACTGATATAGGTTGACTCTTTTTTTGTTAATTTATCTCGTTCAAAA
>CAYPHN010000490.1:0-1774 GCA_964410265.1 uncultured Flavobacteriaceae bacterium
AATAAGGATAGAAAAGTACTAGGATTTAAAAATGACACAACTTTTTGTAAAAATGACACTAAATACAAAACCGTTAACATATATAGCTTTTCCCAATCTACATGGAAAGTCATTTCAGAAAGACTAGATAAACATATTCAAGAAGAAAAAGTAAATGGATATTACGAAACTGTATTTTCAGAATTAGTAGATGAGGATGTTCTTTTATTAGATGCAATCTCTTTTGATGAAAAAGCATGGTATGAAATTGATACCATACAAGATTTGGAAGAGGCCGTGAAATTATTTCCTGTAAAACTGCTAATTGGAGAAATTAAAAATAAAAAAGTTGTTTATGCTGCTAGTTAATACTATTTCAGATACAGAGGACTTAAATACTGAAGATTCTCATAATATAAAGAAAATCAAATCAACTCGTCAACTAAGTATGTTAAGCTTTATTGTCGATTTGCCAAATATGTGCACACTATTAGGATTGTTAAGTGCCTTATTAGGTGTTTTTTATGCTATAAAAGGGGAGATTTATTTTGCAGTTATTTTTGGTGCTTGGTCAGTGGTATTTGATTGGTTAGATGGTTTAATAGCTAGTAAAATGAAAAATCGAACAGATGCTCACAGGGCTTTTGGAGGTCAATTAGATTCATTAGTTGATATGGTTAGTTTTGGCGTTTTGCCTGCAATCATTTTATTAAGTTATTCTGATTTCAATATTTGGTTTATACCAGGGGCATTTGCTATTATAGCAGCTTGTGCTATTCGTTTAAGCTATTTTAATATTTATGGACTCACAGGTGGTAAGACATATACAGGGTTAGCAGTAGATTATAATGGACTTATCGTGTCTTTGTTCTTTTTAATTGAAAGTTTTTTTAGTCCATCTATTTTTCCAGAAATATTGTACATAGTTATGATGCTTGTTGTTTTTTTGAATTTATCATCGATTCAGATCCCTAAGTTTCCTAAAACAATATTAATTGGAATCATTACATATGTAATAGCGCTCTCAATTTATTTGGTTAGAGTATAATTATGGAAGATGTATTTAATTCTGGTGATTAGATTCCCATGAAACCTAACGGTGTGTGTAAGATTTCGTTGCGTGAAATTAGCGATAAACTTCATAAGTACAAAACCAACTTGAAAATCCGATAGGATTTTCCTAAGTAAGCCAAGACTTAGCAATGAATTTTACACGTTGTTGCCATTTCGTTGTTTTTTCAGAGTTCAAATTATCCAGTTGAATTCCGTTTTCCATTTTTCTGTGTTTGAGTGAATTCAGTCAGTTTTTTATTCCGTAATATTTTTCAATTTCGATTGAGTGAGCAATTCTATTTTTGCTAAATTCCTTCTTTAGTTCGGTTCTGATTTATAATTCACATAATATTTGTAACAAATTCAATACTTTTTCGTCTTATAATTAAACTTAAATACTTTAAAATATGAGCAATTTTTTAAAATCATTCAAACAAAAATTTACTAAATTTTATCAGTGTGAATTAAAAACCTTTAATAGAATACTTGGGATTAAATAAATAAATCTAACGTGATTTTTATTCTACGTTTGAATAAATTCCATATTCAGTTCAGTTTTTCTATTCCACAAACTTACTAAAAAATCCGCTGTGCTTTTCATTCCGAATTTGAGTGAGAATTCAGCGTTTTATTTGTGGAGAATTAGATTTTATAAACTCTAATTTTTCGATTCAGAGTACGTTCCTCCAATGAATGGCAACGTTTGGTATAAAATTAGTGCGTTAAGCACAAGTGATTTTTC
>CAYPHN010000491.1:0-1771 GCA_964410265.1 uncultured Flavobacteriaceae bacterium
GAACGTAAATTCACAGATCTATTTGCTAAATAAATTTCTTTACCAACATTATCTTTTAAATTATTTAAATCAAGATTTGATAAATCAAATTCATTCCCATTTTTATCTTTAAAAACGAGCTTTCTCTCTTTAATTTCTAATTTTCCTTCAATGAAATTCATTTGAGGAGAACCAATAAATTCTGCTACGAATTTATTTTTAGGGTCATTAAATAATTTTATGGGAGAATCAATTTGCATGATCACACCATCTTTCATCACTATTATTCTTTCTCCTAAGGTCATGGCTTCTACTTGATCATGCGTTACATAAATCATGGTAGTATCAAGTTTTCTGTGCAATTTGGCCAGTTCAATACGCATTTTCCCACGCAATTTAGCGTCTAAATTACTTAAGGGCTCATCAAATAAAAACACTTCTGGTCGTCTTACTATTGCTCTACCTATTGCTATTCTTTGACGTTGCCCTCCAGACATTTTACCAGGTTTCCTGTCTAATAGAGACTCTACATTTAAAATTTTAGCAGCAGCCATTACTCTTTCCTTTATTTCTTCTTTTGGAACTTTTTTAATTTTTAATCCAAATGCCATGTTTTCGTATGAATTCATATGCGGATATAAGGCATAATTTTGAAAAACCATAGCAATCCCTCTCTCACTTGCGGCAACATCGTTTACTTTAGTTTCACCAATAAAAAGATCTCCTTCTGTGATTTCTTCAAGTCCAGCAATCATTCTTAAAACGGTAGATTTTCCACAACCTGATGGGCCTACCAAAACAATAAATTCTTTGTCTTTTACCTCAAAACTTATTCCTTTTACTACTTCAGAGCCTCCTTTATATGTTTTTCTAATATTTGACAGTCTTACTTCTCCCATAATTTTTTGCTAATAGATTGAACTGTTTTTATTTTTTAACTTTCACTTATCTTAATGGATATAATGGTCTTCCCGATTCTGGGTCTTGAGGATATTTTTTACATAACTCCGCTAAAATATCTTCATGTGTAATTGCTACATTCATCACCGTATCATTTCCTCCATAATAAATATAAATATCTCCATTATCCTTTTTTATTGCACCACAACAAAAGACTACATTTGGCACATGCACATAGCTTTCTTTAGTCACAAGACAATCTGCTTCAGAAGGGAACAATATTGGAATATTAGAAACTTTTACCTTTTCTGGTGACTTCAAATCATGTAGTGCAACTCCTAAAACATATGGATGTCCATCCATTGTACTCCGTACACCATGAAAAATATTAATCCATCCATATTTGGTTTTTATTGGAGTTGCACCTGGACCAATTTTGTCAGAAAAACTACTTGGCCCATCATTTTGCATAAAGATTGGTTTCTCATTAATATTCCAATTTCCTTTTTCTAGATCATCTGTATAACCAATTTTTATTTGCTTATAAATTCCATTAGTATGTGCATGTGTTTTTCCATTTGGTCTAAATAAACCGTAGTATTTATTTTTTATTTTCTCTGGAAAAATAACCACATTTCTCATGTCTGTTTTTAAAAGAGCCCCATATCGTTTAAAGGTTTTGAAATCTTTGGTTGTAGCCAACGAAACCCTAACTCTATGAGCAATTGATGCGTGATAAGCACTATAGGTTATATAATATAAACCTCCTATTTTACTTATTCTGGGGTCTTCAACTCCACCTTGTTCATTTTCAATTAACTCATTAATATTTGTGCCTTCGGCAAAAACATCATTTTCGTTGCATGCCATCATTGCAGGCTTCTCATCAACA
>CAYPHN010000492.1:0-1749 GCA_964410265.1 uncultured Flavobacteriaceae bacterium
AACAGAAGAAGTAAAAGCATTTATTTTAATATCTTTTAAATATTGTTTGGCAATGGCGCCACCAACAATCCAATTGGCAGTTTCTCGGGCAGAGCTTCTTCCACCACCCCGATGATCGCGAATACCGTACTTTTTGTCATAGGTAAAATCGGCATGAGATGCCCTATAAACATCTGTATTATGCGAGTAATCTTTACTTTTTTGATTGGTATTATTTATGTGAAAGCCTATGGAAGTACCGGTAGTTTTTCCTTTAAAAATTCCCGAAAGGAAAACAACCTGATCTGGTTCTTTACGTTGGGTTGTGATTTTGGATTGGCCTGGTTTTCTTCTGTCTAATTCCGATTGTACGGCATCAAAGTCTATTTTTATACCAGCGGGGCAGCCATCAATAATACCTCCGATAGCAGCACCGTGAGACTCACCAAAGGTTGTTAATTTAAATAAATTACCAAAAGAATTACTCATGCTTTTTTATTAAAAAATTCGAAAAACAAAGGTAAAATATTTTAACAAATAGCATAACATTAGTTGAAGTATTGTTTATTTTTGATAAAATAATCGATTTTTATGCAAAAAGCACATTATGAAGTTTGTGTTAAAGGGAAAGTTCAAGGTGTTTGGTTTAGAAAATATACCAAAGATATGGCTGACATGCTTGGCCTAAAGGGGATGGTTAGAAATAATGAATTTGGAGATGTGAGTATAAAAGTAGAAGGCGAAAAGGAAGTTGTTGATGTATTTTTAGATTGGCTATATAAAGGTTCTCCCTTATCCAAGGTAAAAGAGGTTCAATTGAAATTGGGAAAATTACAAGGTTACGAAGATTTTAAAATTGTTAGTCAAAAAACCATAATTTGATGGCCATAATAACCACCATAACGATTAGAAATATTTTTACAATGCCATCTCCTTTATTAACCGACCACCTGCTGGATAACCACCCTCCAAATGCCTGACCAATTGCCATGGTAAGTCCGATAGGCCAATTAAGTTTGTCGTTTAATCCGAACATAAATAAAGTAGCTGCGGTATAAACAATCATGACCATTGCTTTGATTACATTGGATTTAACTAAAGTAAGGTGGTTGATGGAAGAAAGGGTTAATAGTATAAATATTCCGGTCCCTGCTTGAATAAACCCACCATAGATTCCAATGAAGAAAAAAGCAATAGTACTCCAAACCAAATGTTTACCTGTAATTCTGTCGGCTAGTTCATAGAGATTTTTATTGGGTTTGATTACCATAAACCCAACAATTAAGATCATGACCACTGCAAGTATTTTATTAAAAACATCATCTTCAATATCAATAGCAAGTTTCGAACCGATTAAAGAACCAATAGTTGCGGAAACCGCTAGATACCAGCCAAATGATGAATATTTTACTGTAGCACCTTTACTTTTAAAACCTGCATAGGAAAATAGAGATTGTATAAAAATTGCAATTCGATTGGTTCCATTTGCGGTATTGGAAGGAAGGCCTAAAAAAATTAGAATAGGGAGTGTAAGTAGAGACCCGCCTCCAGAAATTGTATTGATTACGCCAACAATAAAACCAACAAATATTAAAAGTAAATAATGATACCATTCTGTCATAGGGACAAAAATAGATAGTATAATTTAATAAAAAAATATTTTACTGAATCAAATAAAAAAAAGTATAAAAATGTTTTTCAAAACAAAAAAGGATATTATATTTGCAGCCTCGTTAAAGAGACTATCACTGGAGAAATGGCAGAGTGGTC
>CAYPHN010000493.1:0-1730 GCA_964410265.1 uncultured Flavobacteriaceae bacterium
AAAACTTGATACTTTATTGAAAATTCCAATAATCTCAGGACTCATAAAAAAGAAAATAAGAAAATCATTGGGACTTTCCAACCCTAAACTAGTTGCCTCGGGAGCATCCGCTTTGTCTTCTGATATCATAGATTGGTTTCAAAAACTAGGTATTTTTATTCAAGAGGCCTATGGCTTAACTGAAACTATGGGAGTTGTATCAATAGGTCCTTTAGAAGATTTACGATTAGGAAAAACCGGAAGAGTTTTAGAAGAAGGCCAATTAAAAATAGATGAGAAAACAAATGAAATTTTGGTTAAAAACGATTGGATGTTTAAAGGTTATTATAAAGAACCTGAATTAACCAAAGAATGCTTTACAGAAGATGGTTTTTATAAAACTGGTGATACAGGCGATCTCGATAAAGATAATTATCTCATTGTTAAAGGTAGGGTAAAAGACACCTTTAAAACAAACAAAGGAAAATTTATTGTACCCATACCGATAGAAGACCTTTTTGCAGGTAACGCATTCATTGAAATGCTTTGCTTGGTTGGACTGCGATTACCACAACCTATATTATTGGTAAAACTTTCTGAACTTTGCACCGATTTGAACAAACATGAAATTGAAAGTAGTTTAATAAAAACACTTCAAGACGCAAATAATAAACTACAGCGTTATCAGGTAATTCATAAAATTATCTGTATAATTGAAGTATGGTCGATAGATAACGGGATATTGACACCCACGCTCAAAATAAAAAGAAATGTTATTCATGAATTGTATAATAAAAATTATGATGCATGGTATAGCAGGGAGTCAAAAATAATTATATTATAATGCAACATTGGAAATTAGAAATTGATGAAAAATTGGCTACCCTTACCTTAATTACAGGGAAAAAGGGAAATCGATTGGTGGAAAATGTTTTTATAGAACTCAATGAACTTCTTAAAGGTTTAGATATTAAAGAAATTAGAGGCCTTATATTGACTGCCGATGGCGATAACTTTTCACAAGGTTTTGACCTGAGTTTTTTACTCGCATCTAAAGATTTTGAAAAAGAGAAAGTGAACAGAATATTTTCTATTTGCAATAGTGCATTAGATCAATTATACAATCTTCCAATCCCTACAATGTCTATGATAAAAGGGTTTTGTATAGGTGGTGGATTCTTGATGGCACTCACTACAGATTTTAGAGTTGCACATGCAAATGGGAGGTTTGGTTTTCCTGAAGTGAAGCAAAGCCTCGTTGTTAACCTAGGGTTAAAACGAGTATATCAATTGCTTGGAGAATCTCGCACCAAAGAATTGGTGCTTTTAGGAAAATCTGTTTCTTCAAAAAAATTAATGGCTTGGGGTATTATTAATTGGATTACAGATGAATATGACTTTAACTATCATATTCAACTGTTTAAAAAACACATTTTTTCTGTTCCTCCACTCGCATATGCTGCGAATAAAAAATTAATTCAAAACCTTGCTGCATTATCAAAAGTTGAAGGCGAAATATTAGAAAATAATTTACAAATAGAAATGTTTCAAAGTTCTGATTTTAAAGAAGCTATTCAAAGTTTCTTAGAAAAGAGAAACCCTATTTTTAACGGAAAATAAAACTAAAAAAATTAAATATGAATACATACCCAACATTAGTCGATAAGATTTATGAATTACAATCTACATTACCCAATGCAATTTTTTTAAGACAACCCTACGGCGATACTTGGAAAGAATTTACCTATGAC
>CAYPHN010000494.1:0-1728 GCA_964410265.1 uncultured Flavobacteriaceae bacterium
GGAAGCTTAAGAAGAAAAGCACAATGGCTTTATCGCTACCCCAATCATACCACAACCGATTTAAGAGGAAATGTAAATACTCGCTTAAAAAAGTTAAGTGATAATGACTGGGACGGTGCTATTTTTGCAATGGCAGGTTTGAAACGGATTAAATTATTACCCGACGAAGACGGCCATCTAAGATTAGATTGGATGCTTCCTGCACCTGCACAAGGCGCTGTAATGATTGCTGCACTAGAAAAAAATAATGATTTAACGAATATCGTAAAAGAATTAAACGATCAAGAAACTGAAATTTGTACTACCATAGAACGTAATTTTCTTCATGCATTAGAAGGTGGATGCTCTGCTCCTATTGGGGCACTGGCTACTATTAAAGAAGAGGAATTGAAATTTAGAGGTGCCGTTTTTAGTCCTGATGGAAAAAATAAATTAGAATTTTCTAAAACCGTTCCGGTAAATCACACCACCGATATAGCACAATTTGCTGCTCAATTTTTATTAGATCGAGGCGCGAAAAAAATAATGCGAAAGGATTTAAATTTTGAAAAAGAAACTATGATCTTTTCAACAAAAAACCTTTCTATAACACAAACAAGTGCATTAAATTCTCATATTGGAATTGCCATGAGCGATTTTATCACGATCCAATTCAATAGGCTAAAACCGATTGTTGTTAAACAAAATATTGAAAATATAGTTATTACAAGTCAAAACGCTGTTGAATCTCTTTTAAATAGTTTCGATAAATCGGAATTAGATTTTACCAATATCTATTGCGTTGGTAGAAGAACAAAACGATTGATTGAAAGAAATATAGGTCAAGTTAAGCATGTAGAAAATAATGCTGAAAATTTAGCTAAATATTTAGTTGGAAATTTAAGCACAAAGGAAATTACTTTTTTCTGTGGTAATAAAAGAAGAGATGAATTACCTATTATTTTGGCAGAAAACAATATTGTTGTCAATGAAATTATTTGCTACAAAACTATGCTCACACCAAATAAAATAGATCAAAAATTTAAAGGTATTATTTTTTACAGTCCCACTGGAATTGAAAGTTTTTTAAAAGACAATGCTCCAGAAATTGAAACAGTATTTTGTATTGGTGAAACCACGGCAAATGAAGCAAGAAAACATTTTAAAAATGTTATTGCGGCAAAATTACCTACTGCTGAAAGCATTTTGAAATCTGTTAACACCTATTTTCCTACAAAATAATCTAGTATTATTATGAATAGAACGAGACGCCTTAGAAAATCTGAAAACATTCGTAGATTGGTTAGAGAAAATCGATTAACTATTGATGATTTAATTTACCCTTTATTTATAGAAGAAGGAACAAATATTGAAACCGAAATAGTTTCCATGCCTGGAATTAAACGCTATTCCTTAGATACATTATCTAAAGAATTAGATGAAATTGTCGCTTTAAAAGTACCTGCTGTTTTGCTTTTCGGAATTCCTTCAAGTAAAGATGAAATTGGTTCAGAAACATGGAATGACCAGGGAATTATCCAGAAAACTGTTAGATTTATTAAAAAAAATTACCCCAAATTATATGTGATTACCGATGTGTGTTTTTGCGAATTTACAAGTCACGGACATTGTGGTGTGATCAATAATAACGATGTAGACAATGATGCTACCTTACCAAATATTGCAAAACAAGTTATTTCGCATGCCAAAGCAGGTGCAGATATGGTAGCACCTTCTGGGATGATGGAT
>CAYPHN010000495.1:0-1714 GCA_964410265.1 uncultured Flavobacteriaceae bacterium
ACTTAAGTTGTTTGACCTATGAAGCCCAGCGCTCTTGGCGCAGGGTAGTTCACAACCAATCTTTTTTTTATTCAGATTTTCTTTCATGTTTTCTTTTTGAATACCCAAATAATCGTTGATCTTTTATGATCTTGGAAACACCTTCTGGCAGCATTTTTTCCCAACCATTTTTCCCTTGAGCAATCATATTGAAAACTTTTCTAGAAAAAATATCCAGTATTTTAGGGTCAAAATTTGAAATATCATTTATTCTTCCATTAAATTTAAAATATTTATACAACTCTTTCATTCGAGGATGTACTTTTAAATTTTTACTGGTAATAACTTCTCCAGTTTCTAAATCTTTTAGAGGGTATAGATATACTTTGAGATCTTTATAGAATAATTTCCCAAATGCTTCTAATATACCACCACTAATATTACGATAGTATTTTTCATCAAAAATTTGAATTAAATTAAAAACTCCCATGGCCAATCCCATACGGGCTTTGGTAAATTCAGAAAAATAATCAACTAATCTGTAATATTCTTGAAAGTTTGTAATCATTACGGTTTGTCCGAGTGAGCAAAGTAATTCAGCTCTATCCAAAAAGTCTCGTTCGTTTATTTCTCCTTCAGCACGTAAATTTGCAAGGGTAATCTCAAAAATAATTTGGGTATTTTCTTCTTTTACTCTCTTTTCTGCTAAAAACATTTTTTTTGACTCCTTGTAAATTTCCATATTTACTTTGGTAACAGGGCGGAAACTTCCTCTAAGCGCTAAAATATTTTTTTTATATAACTGTTGTGCCGGTAACAAATTAACCCCATCTGGATTAAACATTACCGCATCCGTCATGCCATTTTTTACCAAATGTAAACTCATTAAACGGTTGTCAACATACATAAACCTTGAGCCTGAAAAATTAACCATATCAACTTCTATGGTATCTTTATCAACATTGTCATAAAATGATTTTAACAGCTCTTTGGGTTTGTCATTCAAGTAAAAAGCACCATAAATCAAATTTACACCCAGCATACCTAGTGTTTCCTGTTGTAATTTAGAGTCGGATTGCTTAAATCTAACATGCAAAACAATTTCATTATAATCTTCTAAGGGATCTAATTGAAATTTAATTCCCACCCAACCATGACCTTTAAAGTTTTTTGCAAAGTCAATAGTTGTAACTGTATTTGCATAGGCAAAAAATATTTTATTGGGATGTTTGTCTCTACTTAATCGATCTTCCATAAGATCAATTTCATGGGATAACATTCTTTTAAGTCTCTCTTCAGTAACATATCTTCTATCATTCTCCATGCCATATATGGCGTCAGAAAAATCTTTATCATATGCTGACATGGCCTTTGCAATAGTTCCAGAAGCTCCACCAGCTCTAAAAAAATGCCTAACAGTTTCTTGTCCAGCACCAATTTCGGCAAAAGTACCGTAAGTATGCTGGTTTAAATTTATACGTAAGGCCTTTTGTTTTAAAGGAAGAGCATGCTCTAAGTGAGTATCACCTTTTAATAAAGTCATTGTAACTTGTTTTTTACAAATATACTTAAGTTTTGGAAATCAATAAATTTTTAATATGATTTTTGCGATATTTTTATAATAACTTTAAAAGTTCGGTAATAGAATAAATTAGTACTTATCTTAATTATATAAGTATCTAATACATCTATATTTACATATTTTTTAATTCGTTAAGTAGTTTTGTCAACGCGC
>CAYPHN010000496.1:0-1712 GCA_964410265.1 uncultured Flavobacteriaceae bacterium
CGGCAGGCCAATGTCAATAAGTTAAGCTTAATATTTTAACAAACGTTATCGGGTTTCAGAATTTATTAGTTAAAATGCAAACTCAAAAGTACAAATTCCTAATTTTTTATCAGTGATTTTCCCTTGATAAATCGAGGCATAGATTTTTAACCTATTTTTTTGATTTAGGAGCATAGGATTCCATTCACAAAAATTGTGTTGAAAAAATAATAAAGATTGGTTTACTTCTTTATAGAGGCAAATATGTTCTGTGATACCTTCTCTTTTTTTGTTTATTTCTTTCAAAAGATCTGTTCGGCCTTATAGGTAAAAGATTTGATAAAAATAATTGAATGAGCTTGTCCAGTATCCTAATGATATTTGACTTTGTAAAAAGCATTGCTAATGTTTCTTTAACTTTTGCAAGCGACGTAGTAATATTGATCTGGTATTTATATTTTGTTTTATTTGTTTTTCTATCAATCTGATCCTCTAGTGATGAGGATAAAATAGAAGTGATATTTCCTATCAGAATATTCGCATAAAAATCCTGATATATTGCAATAATGGTTTTGCCTGAGAAATTTTCAAGTTGTAAACGGTGCTTATCCTTTTTATAGGATTCTTCTATATCCCATCTTAATTGATAAAGCTTCTTAAAGACCATATGTTTGTATTGTTCATTATCTAAAAGGGATGTAATTAAAACTTCTTTTTCTCCAGATGAAAGCGTAACACAAACAAACCTGCATTTTATGGGTTCAACAACTACATTTTGATTCATGTATTTTCTTTTTAAATCCTTACCCGGTTTTATTTCAGCTATAATCTCTTTTTTACCACTCTCTACAAGTTTCTTTGCAACATTCCAAGTAGATATAGCAACCCTTGCACAGAAATGGCAACCCTTTGCAAGAATATTTTTGAATAGATCAAATGAAGGATATCCTCTGTCAAGTAGGATTAAATCTCCCTTACTACAAAACTCCAGGTGCTCATTAGCCAAAGCATGTTCACCAATTTTAAGGTTGACTAACTTTGCATCAATGCTCACCTTATTAAGGACATCATATGCTTTTGATATTCTCGCTAAAACAATTGTCTTATTCATTCTATTACTAGTATACTCTCCAAATTCATTAATGGTATGAATTGTCTTTGGTAATATTGCCTGAGACCCATCAATTGCTATTAACCTATGACCTTTCCATTTTTTAATAGTATAATTTGAATAAAAATGATCAACACAATCATTGTTTAGCGCTACAAAAGCATCAGGATTTATTTTTACTCTTGCTTGTGAAAAAGCACTTTGAGTAGCGAACTGTTCGGTTATTTCTTTATCATTATATGATTTAAAAAAACCGTCTAGTTCTCTTTGTATAGAACTTTGCAGGGAAGAGATAATAAATAATGAAAGGGATTTAAAGGTAAAGCTCCTTTTTCGAGTAAAATCTGTAGGATTGCTCTTGTGTGTTGATATAAAATCAGAATTTGTTAACTTATTTTCCAGTAAATCAACTAGTTTGGCATGATTTTTAAATTTTTGTCTGGTACTTGGATAATTTTCTTAAATTTGTCATAATTGTATATTTTATTGGTTTAACATACTTAAATATAAGAATTAACCTGCTAATAAATAGTTATTTAGAAGGTTATTTTCCTTAACTTATTGACATTGGCCGGCAGGCAGGTACCTCGACCCTTGGGTCTATTCCTATTATTGGGTCCAG
>CAYPHN010000497.1:0-1689 GCA_964410265.1 uncultured Flavobacteriaceae bacterium
TCTATTTTAAATTTAATTTTCCTATTTGGAGTGCGTTCTTCAATGAATGGCAACGGTTTGTATAAGCGTAGTTGCGGATTTCAAGGTACTTATCTTTCAATTTATCACTAAACTTTGTTCAAAGATACAAACTTTGAATTTATCACAAAAACAGCAATTACGTTTACATTTTGTTGGCATTTCGTTATTTTTTTTCCAATGTTTTCATTAATTCAAAACACAATTTATCAATATTTTTCATATTTGGATTAAACGCAGATACATTTGATAAGATGACAATACCATTTTTATTTTTTGTATCAATTACCATAGAAGATGAATATCCACCAGTTCCTCCATTATGCCAATTCCAAATGTTTTCAGATTGAGATTTTAAAATATGCCAACCTAAACCAATATCCATATTTTCATTTACTTCAAAAGTCTTTTTTCTTGTTAGTTTTAATTCCTTATTTGAATAATCAAATTGAGCAATCGCAAATTTGGCTAAATCCTCTACATTTGATAGAATTCCTCCAGCACCTGCCAAAACTGAAAACTCCCAATTTGATACTTCATTTCCTTTGTTATCTAAACCTTTAATAAGATTACCTTTTATTTTATTAAAACTTGTTGTTGAATTTAGCATATTGTATTTAGAAAATATTTTAGAGTATAAAAGACTATCGTAACTTACATTTGATATTTTACTTAATGTATAACCTAATAATCCTGCTCCTAAATTAGAATATTGATACACTCCTTTATTCGATAATTCTATATTTTTGGTTAAGTATTCATCTAAATCCGTTTTATTATATTCTTTGTACGGATTTTTAGGATTTACCGCTGTTAAGTCTAAATTGGTAGGTAAAGCAGGAAGTCCAGAAGTATGATTTGCCAATTCCTTGAATGATATTTTTATTCCATTATTAAATGCTAAATTTAAAAAACCATTGATATTGTCATTTAGTTTAATTTTTTTGTCGGTTATACAACCTGCAAGTAATGTAGATGTAAAAATTTTTGATATTGACCCAATTTCAAAAATACTTCTGTAATTTTCAATACTCAAAATTGTATCGTTATTCTGTTTTACTCCATAATAACTAACTTTTCCATTTCTTATAATCGCAATAGAAATTTGTGTATTATTAGGAAAAGATTTTACCTTGTTAAATATTATTTCAGATTGCTCTTTTGTAATTAATTCGTTTTTTGACAAATTATTAATTACATTTTCTGAATTATTTTCTTCCACAAAAGGCTTAACTAAAAGCCCATTTATTTTTGAGTTGTTATCTATTGAAATATTGAGAGAGAAAACAGCACGTTCAAAAATTGTTTTATAAGACGCAAAACTACCGTTTTCATATTTTACAAATTCTCGATTTGTGATATTTCCTGCTTGTGCTTTTAAACCTGATAAAAATTCGGTTGTTTTATCAATTGGTAGAGCATTTTGCATTACTTCTGCAAACATTGAAAATATTGCTTCATAATCATTATTGTTATAACTTTCAACAAATTTTTCTGCAACAATTTTATTTTCGGGTTTTTCCGTTTGTGCGAATGAGATATTAACGATTAAGGTTAAAATTAATAATAATATATTTTTCATTTATTGTTCTGTTTTTCGTTTTTCTAATGAATGCCAACGTTAAAATATGGTTAGTGCGAACAGGTAAGCGTGATTTTCCTTTAGGAAAA
>CAYPHN010000498.1:0-1649 GCA_964410265.1 uncultured Flavobacteriaceae bacterium
AAAACTTTGCAACAGAACCCTAGAGTGTATGTTATAATAAAAATGCACAGTTAAAAGTTGACAATAGGTTAAAAAGGAGAAATTATGAAAAAGAATACTTTAATACTATTCATGCTAAGTATCATTAGTGGCATGCTTATTTTTGGGAAAACTGTTTATGCTGATGAAAGTAATTCAACAGTAACTACTCAATATGTGATGTACGATGAATTAACAACTGCAGAAAAAGGCAAGGTAACCCAGGGTCAGCCAAATATCGAGGTTTTACACGATCAAGAGAATATCAAATTAATCTACACCAAAATTATAGAGCATTCTAAATCATCCGATTCAAATAATATAAAAAATACTAGTATAAACGAGAATACTATATTCAAAAATACTGATATTTTGCCAAAAACTGGAGAAAATAATCATAATATTTATTGGATACTCGGTATTATTCTTATTTTTTTATTGATTATCCTGCTTATATGGAAAAGAAAAAAAGCAAAAACATTGCTCTTATTGTTTTTACTGGCAGCAGGGGTAATTTCTTCAGTAGCTGTAAATGCTGAAGTAATTAATTTACCTATTGAATCTGTACAAAATTTACCTAAGAATGGTAAAATATTTTCACCTAATACAGCAGTTGAAACGTACGAATATGTTGGTTATATTCATACCTATTCAGATAATGAATTGCCTATAAAAAAAGGTAATGTTACTGTAAAGTATCAAGATGAAGATGGTAATGCTTTGTCTGATGATGTAACTCTAACAGGTAATGTTGGTGAACAATATTCCACAGAAAAAAAAGATATTGAAGGCTACATATTTAGAGAATTACAAGGAAACACAACTGGTAGTTTTACTGGAGACGAACAGACTGTTATTTTTGTTTATGAACTAGAGGTAAAAGAAGGATTAGTAGAATTTGTATTAAATGATCAAACAAGAGAATATACTGGTGGAGAAATAATATTTTGGGAAAGAGAAGAACAAAAATCTTATCCTATACTCTATTATATATGGGATAAGGATGATCTAAATTCTAAAATTACAGATTTATCATTGAAAGGGAAAGTAGGTACACCAGTTAGTATACCCACCTCGTATGATAATCTTTTTCAACCAGAGGATGGCACTATAGATGAGAGTGTTCCTCTTTATAATAAAGGAACACCAGTTTATGCAGTTTATCAAGACGAATTAGGAGAGTTACACTTGGCTCCGGAATCTTATAATTTCTACGCTAATTTGGATAATTATGATAATAAGCCATCTTTGTACACATCTGATACGCAAATCATTAATTTTTATATTCAAGTTTTAGTTCCGATGTAATAGTTATATTATAAAAAATCAATTTTAAAAAATAAACGGAAAAACAAATAAAATCAAGAAGTGATCTTGATTTTTTTGTATTCTTGTATACTTCAGAAGGATTAATTCTGGGTTAATAACAAAAAAAAGAACAGACTAGATACTGTGCATAGTATTATGACAAATAAGCATGCTTATTTGTCATAAAGGGTGACTTCTTAAACGTAAATTATTTTGGAGAATGTCAAATTAAAAGGATTGAGGGTCAGAGAGATTGTTTTTTATTTTAATAAAAGCCGTATTCTTTTAGTTTCTTAAAGGCACTTGTAATAGAGGGGGCTTTA
>CAYPHN010000499.1:0-1644 GCA_964410265.1 uncultured Flavobacteriaceae bacterium
CCGTGAAACGGACTTTTGTGCATACCAGTTATAAAACCTTCAACAACCTGTCTTGCTAAAAGATCTAGATTTTGAAAGCCACTGGTATTATTTAACTCGGCTAATTGCATTTATCAAAAGTATGAAATTTCAAATTGTAAAATTAAGGTCAAATATAAATATTGTCGTTTATTTTACAATTTGTAATTAAATAATGAGTAAAAATTACAATTAAAATATAGAATTAATATCCTTAGATAAAAATTTGAGCTGATTGGGACAATAATTATATGCACTCGTCCTAATTCAATTGTATAGTATTGTTAATAAAGATATTTTTATTGAGAATTTTAATTTAATCTACGATGAAAAATATAATTGTACAATAATATGAATGCTGAGCAGTATAATCAGGTAACAATGGATTTGGAATCTGCAGGAAAAGCTAATATACCTGAAAGGTTGTATCATGTTGCAGCAGCTAAAGGTGATGGTTGGCACGTAACTGACGTATGGCAATCAGAAGAAGCTTTTAATAATTTTGCCGAAACAATGATACCAATTTTAATAAAAAGTGGTGTTCAACCAGTAGAACCATTAATACTGACTATTCACAATATTATTGCTTGAAAAATTAATTTAAAAAGATTTGGGATTATACTCTATAATAATCACCTTTCCAATTTTTTATAGATTTTTTGATAGCTTCTTCAGACATTTTTTCCTTGATTGCCTTTTCAATTAATGCAGGGAGTTCTTCATCTGAAGCAAAACGTAAACCAATTATTTGACGAACTGTAAGTTCTTGGGGTAAAGTTTTTTTTGTTAAAATATAATATCTAAAGTTTTCTTCAGCACAAATTGCCCTGTCTTGTGCTTTTAATGCAAACGCCCGAGCAAAGAATGCTGTAAAAGCTAATAATAAAGAGCCCAAAACCAATAAGGAAGCAGAGTAGATATTATCATGTGAAGATTTGACCAAATTAACAATAGACCCTATTAGCAATATAATAATTCCTAAAAGTGTAAAATAATGATAGATCGGTACAAAATGACGATGATTTGAATAATTTTGGGTTGACATATTAATTGAATTTTGTTATACTTTGTAAATATAACATTTTTTAAGTATAAAGTATTTATTATTAGATGGATACTAATTTTAGTAACTTTAAATTAAAAACATGTTTGTTTTAAAAAAACAATGTTATTCAGGTATAATTAAATATAAGAAAAAGAGACAGTAAATACCTTTTATTAAACAGAATCATCATATTGCGAATCTGCATAACAACAAAAATCATGATTCAATTCAAGGTATCTAGCAAGATCAGTTGGTTTTAACTGCTTGTCTTTGAGAAATTTATTTATAATCTCGGCTCGTGTTTGAATATTGGTTTCCATGATTTATTTTTGTTTAGTTTAGCTCTTTTTTCAATTTTTTGTAGAAACTGATTTACCAGTTCTTTAGTAGTCTTGTATTTTTCAATCATAACAATAGGTATTTATATTTGTTTAGTAGTATAAAATAAGTCAACATTACGCTTAAATGAGCCACCTCAAAAGAGATGGCTCGAGCAATAAATTCAAAGTAATTAATACTAGGAAAATATTATTGTTACGTATTAATGTATTTCATTAACAAAGGTTAACATCAAATTAATA
>CAYPHN010000500.1:0-1640 GCA_964410265.1 uncultured Flavobacteriaceae bacterium
TTATGCATGACTTAGTTTATTATTTTCATTTCATATGCGAAAGAGTGGAATGCTTTGGTTTCTAGATTGGGAGGGCAAACACCGCTGCGTGCATATGTAGCGCTAGTTACAATCGTTCCATTGTTTTGTATAGCTACCGCCACATATTTAGTTTTGCATTCATCTCCGCTCCCTGTTGGTAATTCAACAAAAAACATATTTGAATTTCCTATTAGTCGCAGGTGGATTACATTTGATTTATAATGTATAACAAATTTACAATCAGATGACTCAGGCAAGCTTAGTTCGATCAACTTCGATTCACCCGCTTTATTTGTAGCTTTTAATCTGCATTGATTGTCTATTTCCAATTGAGTACTAGAAACAATTAGTGGCTCTGCATGCAAATAAACAGAAAAAAACATTAGCGGTATAAGAAATAATATTTTCATTTTAATGTCCACATCCATATTGTTTCTGCATCCCAATAGTGCTGTTCTACAGGTTTAGTTTCGTTCCATAAATCAATATGCCCTTGCCCACTAAAACCAGGGATCTTCATGTAGCAAACTATCCCTTTTTTACCAATAGCATCATCAGGTGGAGTACTACGGCTTTCTTGTGCGTTCCATCCAAAATCCCGAACCCCGAATACTGACGGCTTGGCAAGGATAGCACCAAGATCTTGAGCTCCACGAATATGGCCATGCGGACATTTATTTTTATGTGACCTCTTGAATACATCTAAAAATTTTTCATTAGATCTCACAAGTGCTTCACTCATCCGAATTGCACATGTATTTGGAAAATGCATAGAACAAGTATGAGTTCCTCCTTGTTTTTTTTTATAGTTTGACTTCAGTTTATAGAATGATGGTCTTAACATAATTTTCTCCTTGATTGCATAGCCATTGAAAAATATGTCCGGTTGATTTTTTTGTTATGTTACTCTACCAATTTGACGCTATATCAACACATTCACACTCAGACTCAGACAACTATTTTTTTTCTTTCTTTACTTCCATTAATTCATCTATATTCGCCACTAACTCTTTCCAGTTGCGAATTTTTTTTATTTTTTTGGTTTTTGGCTCTGAATCTGAAAGTGTGCGAATAAATTTTCTCATTTCTAATGCATCAGCTGAACGTAATACAAAACTGGTATCTTGGTTTATACTTCCGGGGAGAATAACTGGTTGTTGTATTGCATCAGAATAATTTGAAAGTTCTGTAAACGAAGATTCGTATGGATTTTCTGATTTTAGCTTCCCTGCTATAACATAAGACGCATAATTCCTGTGCGCAGAATCAAGAGAAACAGAATACACCTTTAAGTCATTACTATCTCTATTATAAACAGCCGCAGTCGTTAGCCACCTTTTACTTTTTAATCGTTTTGGTTTAGATACAACAATGAAACCTTCTATAGCATGATTAAATTCTTCCCAAGCGACTCGTGCCTTCACTCCAGGCAGGGCATCAGCAATACGGCTAACGCGATTATCCGTAGAATTTACTTTTGTTTCTACGGAAGATAACGTACCTTTCATATCAAATACATTAATACCCAAAAACCCAAGCGGTACAAGGATAATTCCTCCAACAATAATAGGCACCCATATTTCAATTTTCATACCTTTTATCCTCTATAGAACATAACG
>CAYPHN010000501.1:0-1635 GCA_964410265.1 uncultured Flavobacteriaceae bacterium
GAAATGAATAGTAAAAGTATTATCGAGATGTTTTTCATAATTATTGCCAACGGTTTGTGTAAGATTTCGTTGCGTGAAATTAGCGATAATCTTCGCAAGTACAAAACCAACTTGAAAATCCGATAGGATTTTCCTAAGTAAGCCAAGACTTAGCAATGAATTTTACACGATGTTGTGCTTAGTACTTCTTAGTACAAATTACTATTCCTGTAGACCAATTCATTTTTGTCAAGTTGAAATCAGTTCTATTTTCCAAATATTCAATAAGTTTTTCTACATTTTCATGATGTCCATTTGGCCAATTCGGTTGAGACAACATATCATCAATAATGTAGAATCCGCCTATTTTTACTAAGTCAAGAATTTCATCTTTATCACTATATTTTCCAGGCCAAGCATCTGCGAAAATTAAATCGAATTTGTCTCCATTATAACTTTTTATCCATTCAGTTCCGTCAGCACATATGATTTTTACTCTTTCATCTTGTCCAAAATAATTTTTTGTTATTTCAATCAGTTTTGGGTCATTATCAACACTTGTTAGTTTAGATTCAGAGTCCATTCCGTCTATCATCCAAGATAGTGACAATCCAATACCTGTTCCTAATTCTAGTATATTTGATTTAGGTTTAGATGTTATAAGTGTTTTCAATAAAGTCCCGATATAGAGGTCAGAAGGCATTGTAAATCCAATTTCTTTAGATTTCTTTTCAATTTCTGAATGAATTTTTGGTTTGTCAAGAATATTTGAATCTTTCATATTTTCTAATTGTTGTCATTTTTCATTTCAAATGTTGTTTCAAAATGCTCAACTGTAGGAAATGGGTCATAATAATGATGTAAAAGTTCTTTCCAAGAATTATATTGTTCAGATTGTCTAAATCCAATAGTGTGGTCTTCTAACTTTTCCCATTCTACTAATAAAATGTATTTATTTTGTTGTTCTATTGACCTTTTTAGTTTATGGTTTAAATATCCATCTATTGAACTTATGTACTCACTTGCTTTTTTAAAATCTTCCACGAATCTGTTTTCTAATCCTTTTTTTACTTCGAGTATTGCAACTTCTAAAATCATTTATATTCTTTCTATTTATTTTGTGGGTATTAAGCACAACGTTTGGGGTAAGATTTTGTGACGGATAAATGTAAGGATAATTTTCCGCAGGGAAAATTTCCGTTGTAAAAAATCACTTACTTTTAGTTAAGCGAAAAACCGTTATAAATTTTACCCGTTGTTACCAATTGTTATTTTCCGCTGTTATAATTTTTTTTAGTCCGCAATAATTTATCTCCGCAATGATTGGAAAAGTCCGTAATGATTTTCAATTCCGTTCAGTTTTGAATTCCGCAATTTAATTTTCGGTTTCTTTAATATTCCGCGTTAATTTGATTCCGTTTCTAATTGGCAAATTCCGCTATATTTTTTAATTCCACACAGTTTTAAATTCCTTGTTGCCATTTAAGTTCCACAATTAATTTGGGGTTTTTACTTTCAAAAAAAAATCTAAAATTTCGATAGTTATTTTTTTTCCAAGCTGCTGAGTTAATAATTGGTAACGTTTGGGGTAAGATTTTGTGACGGATAAATGTAAGGATAATTTTCCGCAGGAAAAATTTCCGTCGTAAAAAATCA
>CAYPHN010000502.1:0-1628 GCA_964410265.1 uncultured Flavobacteriaceae bacterium
ACAAATTTAATAGTAAGCATCAAAGAACGAAGAGAAATGCTGCAAGTTACCCAGGAAATGTTGGCGGACCTTTCAGGAGTAGGTTTACGCACACTAAAACAGTTTGAAAGTGGCAAAGGAAATCCAACTGTGCTCACTTTAAACAAGTTAGCAGATGCATTAGGTATGGAGCTCACTTTTCAAATAAAAAAAACAGACGCTAGCAAATGAGACAGGCAGACGTTTTATATAAAAAAGAATCTGCAGGATTATTAACTCAGCTAGATAATGGAAGTTTTATTTTCCGTTATCACAACAATTGGTTCCAGATACCAAGTAAACCGGCCATTAGTCTTACTTTACCCAAAAGCCAGCAAGAATATCAATCAGAACATTTGTTTCCTTTTTTTTATAATATGTTACCCGAAGGTTCTAATAAACAAATTGTTTGTTTTGAATTGCGGATAGACACCAAAGATTATTTTGGCTTATTACTTAATATTGCAAAATATGATACTATTGGTGCCATTCAAATCAAAAAAATAGAAAATAAATGAGTTTACTAGAAATAAAATATTGTCCGGGTACTCTTAAAGAAGGCTATAATACATACAGCAGCACGGCTTTAAAACGTGTGTTTCATGGTAAAAAAGTAAGCCCGATACTTCCTTATGAATCGCCTACAAGCAATATGGATACAGATGCGTTATTTATAGAAAACAGAAAACGCATGTCTATATCTGGTGTACAAGAAAAATTCTCAGTTTTATTAGAAAAGAACAAACTTCGTTTAATACTTGAAGGAGAACAAGGGAACTATATTTTAAAACCCATACCCAATGTAGGAAAGCAAACTGATCAAATGCCAGCAAACGAACATTTGAGTATGCAAATTGCACATCAGGTTTTCGGAATTGAAACCGCAGAAAATGCCTTGATGTTTTTTAAAAATGGAGATCCCGCTTATATTACTAAACGTTTTGATGTAAAAGATGAAGGTAGTAAATGGGCACAAGAAGATTTTGCTTCATTAGCAGGCAGAACACCTCAAACTCATGGTGAAGATTTTAAATATTTAGGTAGTTATTTAGAAATTTTTGAACTATTAAAAAAATACACTCCGGCTTATCAGGTAGAGTCTATAAAATTATTCAAGTTGATACTTTATAATTATTTGATATCTAACGGTGATGCTCATTTTAAAAATTTCTCTTTAATAGAAACTCCTCTGGGAGATTATAAATTAAGCCCTGCTTACGACTTATTGAATAGTAGAATTCATATAGAGGATAGAGATTTTGCATTAAATGATGGACTATTACCTCCAAATAAAACAAAAGGGAAAGTAAAAGAACAATTTTATACATTAGGAAAATTGGCTGGTATTTCCGAAAAACAAATAAAACAAACGTTTAAAAACCTAATATCTAATGAAGACAAAGTACTAGCACTTATTAACGCTTCCTACCTCAATGAGAAAACTAAACGAAATTATACGCAAGCATATCAAACCAGATTAAAAAAATTGTTAAGACCATAATATCTAATAATCAGAAAAACCAATTGCCAATTTTTTGTAGCATAGATACTATAAATTTATTTCTCATTGAAAAACCACCGTCTTTGACGGTGGTCATGTTTTAAAGGCT
>CAYPHN010000503.1:0-1626 GCA_964410265.1 uncultured Flavobacteriaceae bacterium
TTTGCTAATTAAATTTTAATCACTCACTGGGTGACTTCAAGTCCCCCAGTGAGGGGAAAAACATGCTCAATGCATCACTTTAAATAATAGCTCTTTTAATATATCTCCCGGAGGCAAATTGGAGGCACCAACACCTTTACTTTTCATATCAGCTTCTCGCAATAATGATATAATTTGAGCAACTTTTCGCATTGGGTAATTTCGAGCAGCACTTTGATATTCATTTACAAAATAAGGATTGATTCGCAATACTTTGCCCACATTAATTTTACCTTTATCTTTTAATCCGTGATACATTAATAATTGTGTAAAAAAACTATTTAACAAAGAAATGGTCATTACCAAAGGGTTGCTTTTTGGGTTCTGTGAAAAATAATTGGCGATTTGATTTACTTTAACAATTTGTTTCTCACCTACAGCTTTTCGCAATTCAAAATTATTAAAATCTTTACTTATTCCAATATTTTCTTCAATATGTGTTGGATTGATGACGACGCCTTTTGGTAATACTAAAATCAATTTTTCTAATTCATTATCAATCTTTGACAAATTTGAACCTAAAAACTCAACCAACATATGGCCTGCTTTTGGCTCTATTTGATATCCTTTATCTTTTAAGTTAGATACGATCCATTCACTTACCTGATTCTCATATAATTTTTTACTTTCAAACAAGCAACCTTCTTTGGCTATTATTTTTAATAATTTTTTACGCTTATCTAAAGTTTTATATTTATAACAAAAAACCAAAATGGTAGAAGGTTGGGGGTTTTCTGCATAAGGCAATAAATTTTCAATAGTTCTTGATAGGTCTTGTGCTTCTTTTATAATAATAACCTGTTTTTCGGCCATCATTGGAAAACGTTTGGCATGGGCAATGATGTCATCCATACTTACATCTCTACCATAAAATACCATTTGATTAAAGCCTTTTTCTTCTTCTTTTAAGACGTTCTTTTCTATATAATTTGATATCTTATCAATATAAAAAGCTTCTTCTCCCATTAAAAAATAAATAGGCTTGGTATTTCCCGAACTTATTTCATCAACTATTTGTTTAATTCTATTCATAAATTATTGGAAATTCCTATATTTATGCGATGACAAATTTAAATCTGCCAACATATTCCTTTAAAATCAAAAGTAAAGAAAATAAGCTTTATATTTTTGATATACTCAGAAAAAAAAATATTGTTTTAACACCCGAAGAGTGGGTTAGACAAAATTTTATTCAATTTCTTTTACAAGAAAAAAAATATCCTAAATCACTTATTGCTATTGAAAAACAACTAAAAATCAACAACTTAGTGAAACGTACGGATATACTGATTATTGGTAAAAATGGTTTACCCAATATTATAGTTGAATGCAAAGCACCTAATATTAAAATAGCCCAAGATACTTTTGATCAAATTGCTAGATATAATTTAAAATTAAATGCGAATTATTTAATTGTTACTAACGGACTCCAGCATTTTTATTGCAAAATGGATCATAAAAATTCGAATTATAAATTTTTAAATGAAATTCCGAATTATTAAGGTGCGTTCTAAAAATAGTAGAATTTCTCCTTATTAAATCACTAATTATTTTATGTTTGCAATTGTTAAACACATTATTATTTTG
>CAYPHN010000504.1:0-1623 GCA_964410265.1 uncultured Flavobacteriaceae bacterium
GTTTTTTGATCAATTGATAAATCTGCAGCTCCTGTTTTTTCGTTTACATATAAAATTTTATTCCATGTTTTACCCGCATCTGTTGATTTGTACACTCCTCTCTCATCGCTGTCAGACCAAAGTGCGCCTAATACTGCAACATAAACTTCATTTGAGTTCTTAGGGTTAATAATAATATTGGCTATGCGCTCTGAATTTTCTAAACCAATTTTATTCCAATTGGCACCACCATCTACCGATTTATACAGACCATCACCTATTGATACACTATTTCTTGTCCAGGTTTCTCCCGTACCAACATAAATTGTCTTATCAGGATCATTAGGATCTAAAGTTACAGCGCCTATGGATTGCGCATATTCGTCAAAAATAGAATTAAAAGTAGTTCCAGCATCATTAGATTTCCAAACGCCTCCCCCAGCTGTTCCAGCATAAATAATACGTGGATTTGAGGGATGTATTTCCAGATCATTTATTCTTCCACTCATTAAAGCTGGACCGATATGTCTAGCTCTTAGGTCTCCAAATAAGTGATTTGCTCTTATAGTATCATTACTTTGCGCATAATTAAATGCAGGCAAAATTACGATACTCCATATTAAAGTATAAAGTAATTTTTTCATTTTGAATGTGTTTGAAGTTTAAAATAAAACCCCCATTTTGTTTTGAGGGTATAAAGATTCATTTTATTTCTTTTCTGCAGGAGCTACAGTCTCCTCTTCTGGAAATTCAAATTCTTTATTATCAATTACCGGGTTAATTTCAATTTTGTCAATACTTATTGCCTGACCTGGTTGACCTTTAATACCTTGTGTTAAAGAAAAAGGGAAATAAAGCCCTTCAACTTCTTGATAATCACTAAACTTAGACTCAGACACCTTACCTTTAAGTTGACCTGATTTTATTTCATTCTGAACAACTAAAGGCACAAAATTTTCTGTATCAAAAAAGTAATAAGAAACATTCTCTTCCTCTTTACCATCTACTTTTATTGGTTCTTTAACCAGTTTAATTTTAAAAGTTTCTGTACCATCAATAGTTTCTTTTCCTAAGAGTTCAACTGTATAATTTTTTTCTTTGTAATTCAAAAAAGAATCTGGAAAATCATTTTTTTCAAGCATCATATTATCTGTTGCTTCCTGATCATTTTTTTCAGCTTTTTGTGTCATAAAATTTGTTGCCCATAAAGTTTCTCCATTAAATACACCTTGTTTTATCTCTTTACCTTGAAAATTAATTACTGTCATTTGGTTACCACCTTTTAACTGTACAATTTCGAGAGGTATTTCCATACCACCTTGATTCACTTTTGCGCTCATTTTGATACCTTTTAATTTTTCCCAGTTATCAACACCACCGGTGTTTTCAAAATAATTGGCAATAATTTCATCTGCTGTTTGCGCATTAATAATTGAAAATGAGGTCATAACCATTATAACCATTAATAATTTAATTGTTTTCATAATATAAATGTTTGGATTAGTTTCCTAATTAGTGTCTTTAATGGCAAAAAGTTACCGAAATTATTAATGTTTTTTTATCAAATAATTAATTGAATAATTAACACCAAAATATTTAAGAACAAGAGGTTGAGTATAAAATATATATTTAACCAAATGAATG
>CAYPHN010000505.1:0-1621 GCA_964410265.1 uncultured Flavobacteriaceae bacterium
TGTTGATATGATTATCTTTTTCACCATAAGGAAAATCTCCAATAATAGGTCTAAAATAACCTACCTTTTTTGTTTTACCCAACAACATACGCATCAAACCCAAAGCAATTATCGATTTTCCACTTTCTGACTCACCAGTTGCAATATAAACTGCTTTACTCATCTACTTAAATTTTATACAAAGATACTTTATAAGGATATACTATAATTGATCTAAATCATATTATATTTAATAGTTTTTACAAAATAATTAAAAATTATTGAATAGTTTCTAAAAAGCAATTAGTACTAATTTTGATTTATCTTTACGCAAAAGAAAGAAGAATATGTATACACTTATTACCAATATCAAAGAGCTTTTACAGATAAGAAAATTAGATGAAGATAAAGTTTCCGGTAAGGCTATGAAGATATTACCAACAATAAAAAACGCTTATCTAATAATAAAGAATGATACTATTTTTGATTTTGGAGAAATGCAAAATATACCGGCAATAAAAGCGGATAAAATTATTAACGCCAAAGATAAAATAGTTTTACCATCCTGGTGTGATTCTCATACACATATTGTTTTTGCAGGTAATAGAGAAGGAGAATTTGTGGATAGAATAAATGGCCTTACTTATGAAGAAATTGCTAACAATGGAGGCGGAATTTTAAATTCAGCAAAAAAATTACAAGAAACTTCAGAAGAAGAACTATTTGAACAAGCCTCAAAAAGAATTGAGGAAATAATAGATCTGGGTACTGGTGCCGTGGAAATAAAATCTGGTTATGGTTTAACCCTTTCTGCAGAATTAAAAATACTTCGTGTAATAAAAAAATTAGCCAAAGCCTATCCTATAGAAATCAAAGCAACTTTTTTGGGTGCACATGCATTTCCTGCTGAATTTAAAGACGACAAGGAAGCGTATATCCGTTTGATTTGTGATGAAATGATTCCGGCAGTAGCCAAAGAAAATTTGGCAGACTTTATCGATGTTTTTTGTGAAACAGGATATTTTAGTGTTGAACATACAGAAAGAATTTTAGAAACAGGTAAACGTTTTAATTTAATTCCTAAAATTCATGTAAATCAGTTCACCAGCATAGGGGGTGTTCAAGTTGGTATTAAGTTTAAAGCATTGAGCTTAGATCACTTAGAAATTATGAATCCTCAAGATATTGAGGCACTTAAAAATACAGAAACCATGCCTGTAGCATTGCCTTCTTGCTCTTATTTTTTAAGTATCCCATATACACCTGCAAGAAAAATTATTGATATGGGTTTACCCCTAGCCTTAGCTACCGATTTTAACCCTGGATCAACACCTAGTGGCAACATGAATTTTGTGGTTGCTACCGCTTGTATTAAAATGAAAATGACACCCGAAGAGGCAATTAATGCGGCCACCCTAAATGGCGCTTATGCGATGCAGCTTTCAAAGTCACATGGTAGTATCACCATAGGTAAAAAAGCCAATTTGATCATTACAAAACCTATTCCATCATATGGTTTTATTCCTTATGCATTTGGAAGTCAGCTGATTGATACTGCAATAATTAACGGAAGCATTGTTTAATATTAGAAATTTAAAAAGCGTCATTAAGAATAAGTATAACATTATTTCTGATAAAGTCT
>CAYPHN010000506.1:0-1599 GCA_964410265.1 uncultured Flavobacteriaceae bacterium
GAATTTAGAAGTGGAATTATTGATGTCAATGGTAATATAACCCTAGATGAAGAAACCGGGTTTTCTTCTTGTTCAGAAAAATATTTGGACAAAATTTATTATAAACAAAATATTTTAAAAAATACAACGGTTCTCAATGACTTTGATCAATCTATATTGCATGAGTTTGAAAAAAGTTTTACTTATAAAGATTATCTAGAAAAAGTGAATGCAAATGAATTTTCAACTTTTGATGGAGTGACACAAGCAGAACTATTTCATATTCTTGATACTAATTACGATGTTGTTACAGATGGAAATGCATCAATTTGTGAACGAGTTATTTTTCCTAATGCTTTGGGTGAATCCATGGGAATGGAAGATGTTCGTTTTGTAGCATTCACCAACAATGGAAAAACACAGTATATAGGAACCTATACCGCATATAACGGACATAAAATATCGCCTCAATTAATTCTTACAGAAGATTTTATTCATTTTAAAGCCCGCTCCATGTACGGTGCTGCAGTTAGTGATAAAGGAATGGCGCTTTTTCCTGAAAAAATTGATGGTAAATATGTGATGATAGGAAGACAAGGAGGCGAAAATATTACCATTATGTACTCCGATGATTTATTTATTTGGGAAGATTATGAAGTAATTATGACTCCTAAAGCGACTTGGAGTTATGTGCAATTAGGCAATTGTGGTTCGCCAATAAAAACTAATGAAGGTTGGTTAGTTATTACACATGCTGTAGGTCCATTACGAAAATATGTTTTAGGAGCTATTTTTTTAGACTTAAAAAATCCTTCTAAAATTATTAAAAGATTAAACAAGCCTTTATTATCTCCAAATGAGGAAGAACGCGAAGGTTATGTTCCTAATGTAGTATATTCTTGTGGCTCAATGGCTCATGAAGGTAATTTAATATTGCCTTATGCAATGTCAGATTCTGCTTCAACATTTGCTACAATTAATATAGAAGAATTATTAAATGAAATGGATATTTATGAATCGAAAAGTGAGATAAAGTATGTTGTTTAGAAAACAAAAAAACATATTATTTACAATTATAATTTTTTTATGCTTTGTTTCTTGTACTAAAAAAAGGGAAACAAAATTAGTTATAAAAGACAATATCAATTTCAGTCATTTTAATCATTTATATAAAGAAATTGATTTTAAAGGAAAAGAAGTTGGTATAGTTCATATATATAGTGAATATCCAGATTATGAGTTTGAGATAGAACCCAATGAAGGATTTACATGTGTGGATGATGTCGCCAGAGCTGTCGTAATGTTGTCAAAATATCTAAAGCAGCATGGAAAAGATGAAGAAGTATATAATAAATTGAAAAAACTCACGGAATTTGTATTGCAAATGCAAAATAAAAATGGGTATTTTAATAATTTTATTTGGAATGATTTATCCATTAACACAACCTATAAAACCTCAGTGGCTGAGCTTAATTGGTGGTCATTTAGAGCATTATGGGCTTTAGAGTCGGCATATCCTTTATTAAAAAAATCAAATGAGGATATGGCAAATAGTATAGAATTGGCTTCTAAAAAATTACTAGTAAATATTAAAAGAGATATTCCTATAAATAATTTAAA
>CAYPHN010000507.1:0-1589 GCA_964410265.1 uncultured Flavobacteriaceae bacterium
TTTCCCTAGCGGAAAAATCACGCGTGCTTAACGCACTAATTTTATACCAACCGTTAGCAAACATTTAACGAACGCCTGTACTTCTCCTTAGCATCATACCTCAAATGGCATAGTTGGCAGGATGCTTTTAATCGGTTGTCTTTTATATCGTGGTTAGTTTCATCGTGGTCTAAATGTGCTATTGTTAAAACTACTTTAACTTTCTTAGGGTTAGGTACTAAATTACCTTTCTTCATTTCAAAACTTTTATCTTGTTTGTCTGCTTCTTCAAAACTTCTGAACCAACCTACTGTTTTTCCTTTATTTTTTACTGACCAAACTTCCTCTAAATGTTTAAAATCACATCCTTCAAATTCGCAAGTATTATTTGCTCTTTTCATAATTCTTGGTCTAATTTCACTTTTCCAATTTTTCGGATATTTCTTATAGTCTATTGGCATAATAAACGATTTGCTAACACAACCTATACACCATAAAGCGATTAAGATTGTGCTAAGATTAAACATTGTGCTATGCTTTACGGTGCATAGCCAAACCGGTTGTGGTGCATTAAGATAAATGGAATCTAAATTCAAAAATGGGAAAAACGATTATAGAATTATGTGACAATTTGAACAAGGCAATTCACGAGCCCTTGTTTCATAATTTCTATAATATACCCAATGAATTAAAATATAATCAAACGTTTACCTCAATAGACCTAATTGAAGATAGCCAAATTGCAATTGACGAATATGAAAAAGCTAAATCTAATGGAAAAGGAGGTAGAAGTACATTATTATTATACGGTTTACTTCAATCGTTTTTTCTCCAACAAGATGGGATTTACCATTTATATAAATGTATTGTTGATGATACAGTAAAACTAAATGATTTTTTTGAGTTGTTTTCTTTTGATGCCGAAATAAGAGAAGTTAGAAATGATATTGCAGGGCATCCATCTAATAGGAAAAAAACTGAATTCTATTTTATTACGAAGGGAGCTACTACTAAATATAGATTTACATATGTTGGATATACACCTGAATTTAGAGAAGTTGAAGTAAATTTAGAGACATTTATTTCAAAGCAATTTGATTTTGTGAGAGAGGTTTTACTTTTTGTGCAAGATAATATAAATAAAAAAATTGAAATGAAAAAAGGAGAACATAAAAACGTACAACTTAATGAAATGACAATTGGTATTGATAGGAGCATACAATTAATTTATCGTGGCATTAGGGATAACGAAAGGAATTTTCAGGGTGAATTGGGCATTTCTGGATTAAAAGAATCTATTGAGAAAATTAGAAAAGAACTGAATTTAAGATACAACGATAACTTACCAATTGGAATTTCAGAATCATATAGAATAATTGATTATATTTTACAAAGATTTAACGAATGGCAAAAGGAAAACCAACTTTTTGAAAATAATGATGCAGAAATATTTCTTGATAGTTTAGATAAGCAATTGAATGAACTCAGAGAAATGCTAAATGAAGTTGATGAGGAATTTAACAACTAAAACGACACCACAACAAAAAATATACTTAATGCTGGCTAATTACTTAATTCAAAGGTATTTTTGTGTTTACAAAGTAATTGCT
>CAYPHN010000508.1:0-1575 GCA_964410265.1 uncultured Flavobacteriaceae bacterium
TTTTGAGAATTATCCGTTGTGATTTTCAGTCGGCTATTTTTCGTATTAATTTCGTAATGATTTTCTTATTTTTATAGTTTGTAACGGTTAGTATATGGCAAGTAGGGCAGTAGAAAGTACTGAACTGTCAATCTTGCACTTAGCCAAATATAAATATTTTGTTTTTATTTTTTTCATATTAAAAGCCAAATTTTATATTTGGCGGACTTCATAAATGGCTCTGAACTTACGGTTTAGCACGACTTGCCCTATTTGCTATATACAGTGTTAGGCACTGGCTATTTTTATTTTTTTCAGATAAACATAATCTGCTGTTAACTCACTTAATTTTGTTGTGCTGTCTATTACTCTTAGTTTGTGAACAATACCGTGTCTTTCCAATCTTAATTGTGTCTCTGTCCTAATGTTCTTAGCAGGTTTAATTAATTTTTCTATTGCTTTATCTGTCTTTTCGCCAAGGTCAATAAGACCAATTAATTTGATGTATTCTGATGTGTCAGGAAGTTCTCTTTTCCCTTTGGTTAATTTGATTGCATCATCAAGAATTGAATTGCGTTGTGCTGCTCCATAGTAAAAGCCTTTGTTGATTGGGATAATACATTTTATTTCAGCAATTATTTTTCTTTTTTGAACTTGAACATCAAATCCATTAGTATTTGGCTTTGTTCTATTTATTTCTTGAGTTAATTGATTATGCTCATCATTTGATAAATTAAAATAATTAGCAATCCAGTTACTAAAAGCTAAAGTTGTTTTTAAAGTCAAGACGTTATTTATGTCAGACACAGCCATTTTAAGGTCAAGAAGTTGGCTTTGAGTGAAAGAATTATAGTAATCCTTTTTGTTGTTTGTTAATTCAGAAAGGAAATCGTTAAGTTTTTCCTTTAAGTCTAATGTTCTATCGTATATGTTAGTTGCTTTTTTCAATGGGAAGCTATTTATATATTGTCAAGGTTAACTTTTATTACTTCTCCATTGTCCATTTTTTTAATTACCAAAGTTGCAATTGACCAATTATCAGTATCACCATTTTTGAATTTCATTTTTTCAACACTTTTTTCACCAAACAGGTAGTACCCCTTTTGTTCAAGATCTTTTAAAAGTTCATTTAATTGCAACCCCATTTGTACTTTATCGTACACTTCAACCATTCCACTTAAATCTCCATAATCAGTTAAATCTTGCAAGACTCCACCAATATATTTTGCATCCTCTTCGTTTTCTACTTCATCATAATCAGTTCTGTATCCATAGGAATCAGAAACTATATTTAAGAGTTCCTTACCAGAAGTCACCCTTGCTAAAAATCTTGGTTTAGGTGATTTTGTCTTGTTAATTGAGTTGTCTAAGGTGTTTTTTACCCAGTTTTCGTGACTCAACTTTATATATCTGAGTAATTCCTCAGAGTAAGTATCTGTTAATTCATCAACTTCTTTATGATGATTTCTGCACAATAAAATTAGGTTGTCAGATACATCATAATCTTCAATATTCGATTTATGTCTTGGACCATTTAATTTACTGTCCATTCCTGAAATAGGTTGACTAAAAATTAAACAATTAAAGTCACCTATT
>CAYPHN010000509.1:0-1569 GCA_964410265.1 uncultured Flavobacteriaceae bacterium
ATAAGTGACTAATTTAATTGTTTAAATTTTAGTCAACCTATTTCAGGAAAGTACACAATGAAAATGGTGTAGTCATTTTTATTAATGGAAAATCGAATGATATAAATTCTTTTTATAGTGATTTGGTTAATAATCCACCTCCAGTTTCAAAAATAAAGAATAGTGATATTCGCGAAGTCTCTTTTCAAGATTACAAAGAATTTAAGATAATTCCCTCTACCAAAAAAGGGAAACTAAATCTTATATTAACTCCTGATTTTGCAATTTGTGATGACTGTAAAAAAGAGATTTTAGACCCAAAGAACAAGAGATTTAATTATCCTTTTACTACTTGTGTAAATTGTGGTCCGCGATGGGCAATTACCAAAATTTTTCCTTTTGAGAGAAATAATACAAGTATTGATGCATTTGAAATGTGCAATGATTGTAATATTGAATTTAAAAATCCATCTAATAGGCGTTTTCATTCGCAAACCAATTCCTGCCCAACTTGTGGAATAAGTTTTTCTCTAGACAATGCCAATGGATCCGTATTGTGCGACAAAAAAGAGGAAATATTTAAAAAAGTGAATACACTTTTAAAAGAAGGAAATATTATATCAATAAAAAATACAGGAGGCTATTTGTTGTGTTGTGATGCAACAAATAAAGAAGTTGTTAAAAGATTAAGAGAGAAAAAAAAGCGACCAAATAAGCCATTTGCTATTTTATATCCTACACTGCAGCTTTTAGAACATGATCTTACAATAAATGAGTATCAAAAAAAATTACTTAAATCAACGGAGACACCTATTGTTATAGTTTCAAAGTTGAATTTTAATGGAAATCTTGTTTTGAACGAATTGGCTCCTAATTTGAATCAACTGGGTGTAATGTTACCCTATTCGGGTATTTTACAATTATTGGCTAATGAACTCGATCGGCCAATAGTTGCAACAAGTGGTAATTTACACGGCTCTCCAATAATAAGTAATAATAAAATAGCCACAGAGGTTCTAAGTGAAATATCAGATTATTTTTTACATCATAATTTGAAGATAATCAACCCGCAAGACGATTCGGTAATTAAAATTAGTTTTAAATACAATCAAGAAGTAATATTTAGAAGGTCAAGAGGGTATGCGCCAAATTATTTTAATAGTACACTGAAAACTGAGAAGAAAATAATGGCGATGGGCGGACACCTTAAAAGTTCTATTTCTTATTTGCCTAATGATAATTTATACATCAGTCAGTATTTGGGAAATTTAGATCATTTTGATGTTTATGAAAGGTACGTAAAAAATGTTTTTTCATTTATAAATTTGTTTGAACAAAAACCGGATATTGTTTTAATTGATAAACACCCAGCTAATCAGAGTTCTATTTTTGGAAGGGAGATTTCTAAAAAATGGAAAACCGAGTTGGTGGAGATACAGCATCATAAAGCACATTTTGCCTCTGTATTAGGAGAGTATGAATTGTTCAATCAAAACGAACCTGTATTAGGTGTGGTTTGGGATGGTACTGGTTTTGGCGATGACGGAAATATTTGGGGAAGTGAGTTTTTCAGTTTTAGGTCAAAAAAAA
>CAYPHN010000510.1:0-1514 GCA_964410265.1 uncultured Flavobacteriaceae bacterium
TAATAGAATAAAAAATACACAATATGAAATATTTATATATCATCACATTTTGTTTACCAATACTTATCTTTTCTCAAGATGACTTATTAAGTGAAATAGATACAGACTCAGTTGGAATAGAATATGTAACTGCAGCATTTAAAGGATTAAAAGTCGTAAATTTTGAATCTACTAAGCTCGTTGCAAAAAATGAATTAACTTTAATAGTAGCTCATAGGTTTGGAACAGTTAAAAATGGTTTTGATAGTTTTTTTGGTTTAGATGACGCTGTAACACGTATAAATTTTGTTTATGGTCTTTCTAATAATTTTAATATTGGTGTCTCACGCAGTTCCTTTCAAAAAATATATGAAGTTTCAGCCAAATACAAGCTGATAAGACAACAAAAAAACGGGTTTCCTTTTACTGTTGTTGGCTATAATTCTTTCTTAATAAACACCGCTTTAGAAAAAAATAATTTACCAAAATTAAAATTTAAACATCGTTTAGGATATACTGCACAAATATTGATATCAAAAAAAATAAATACGGATTTTTCGTTAGAATTAGCACCAACATTCTTTCATGACAACTATGTTATGATAGATAGCCAAAGCAATTCACAATATGCTTTAGGTTTTGGTGGACGTTATAAACTAACTAAACGCTGGTCATTAAATATGGATTATGGATGGCATTTAAACAGAGCTAAGGATTCGCCATTTAAAAACCCACTCTCAATTGGTGTAGATTTAGAAACAGGAGGACACGTGTTTCAGATGCATTTTACCAATGCACAAGCCATGAATACAAACGGATTTTTAGGACAAAGTACAGGAGATTGGGCAGATGGTAATATTTATTTTGGCTTTAATTTAAGCAGAGTTTTTTAATAATAAAACAGAATTGTTATGAGAAAAATCGTTTTTTTAGTTTTTACAGTATCAGTACTAATTGGCTGCACAAATGCTAGTGAAGATGATTTAATAGACACACAACCACTTCCTGCATTAGTAACTTATAACAATCATGTAAAAACCATAATAGATAATAATTGTCTAAACTGTCACATACAACCACCTGTAAATGGTGCAAGCGTTCCTTTACTTATTTACGACAATGTAAAAAGTGCTGTCGAAAATAATAGTTTAATAAGTCGGATTTCTGGAAATGGGCCAGGACCTTTAATGCCACTAGGAAGTCCTAGCTTACCACAAAATTTAATCGATTTGATAATACAATGGGAGGCAGATGGTTTTTTAGAATAAAAAAAAAATAAAATATATATGCTATGAAAATGAAAAAAATAATTTTAACATTTGCCATTGCAGGAATGTTATTTAACTGCTCAAGTAGTAGTGATGATACTATTGATGCAACTCCAGATTCAGGTCCAACTACAATAACATATAACAATACTATAAGCTCTATTATTAGTAATAATTGTTTATCCTGTCATGGAAATCCAACAGCTAATGGAGCTCCAGTATCATACGTCACATATACACAGGTAACAAATGATATTAATATGATTA
>CAYPHN010000511.1:0-1505 GCA_964410265.1 uncultured Flavobacteriaceae bacterium
TCAATTAAGTGTGTAAAGTGTAAAACTTAATCTGACTTTCTCAGCAAACCCTATAATAGGTTATAAGACCGTCTTTGATTGTTGGATCCATAGGTCTTTCTGCGGCAATAAGACTTTGTTCAAATTTTAAAAGAACAGATAGGTCAGTAGATGTAGCTTTTCTAATGGAATACATTGAAGAATTTTTTTCGGAATTACCAAAGATAAAATTTATTCAGTTAAATGGTTTATTAATTTAACCAATTGCTTCTTTTTGATTCTTATAAAATACGTCCGATTGTAATTGCATCAATTCCTCTGCTTTTTTCTTTTTGTAGGCATATACTTTTTCTTCTTCGCTTAGATCATAATAAACCTTATTATTTAAAATAATATCGGTTTTTAATAATTCATCCAATTGATTTTTTTGTTGTGCTACCCATGTTTCTATTTTAGTTTCCAAGCTGTCAAACTTCATATCATATTCTCCTTTATTGGAAAGAATTTTTGAAAATATAGGAGAAGTCTCAATAGCAAGAAATAATAAGAAAATAAAAAATGACGGCAACCATGGCAATTTATTCAAGGCATTAATTCTAGCCATTAAGCCATCAAACCCATCTATTATAGGTTGACTATTGGTGATTTGTACTTTTTGTTTTTCTCTAAGATCGGTTAATATTAATTCTTTGGCTGCAATATTTTCTTTAGTATCTAATTTTAATTCCTGAAATTCTTGTAAAATAGCATCGTGTTTTTCTCTTTTTTCATTATATACAGGGCCTTTTCTTATTTTTAGTGTACCCTGCGTACCTTCTGCTTCAGTAATATAAGTGCTATACAATATGTTTACCTCAATTTCTTTGTCAATAACGGCATCTTTTAAATTTTTAATATCCGTCTCAATCCTTGTAATTTCAGGTTGGTATTGTAAGGCAATTTGTTCTTTATTTTGAAGGGTTAAACTATTTTTTTGTGTTAATAATACCTGATTGATTTCTTTTTCAAATATTTTTAATTCCAAAGGTTTAGCAATAACCACAGCAATGATTACTGCAAGGATTAATCTTGGAATTGCTTGTCCGATTTCTAACCAAAGTTTGCCTTGTTTTTTTATTGTAGAAACGATAAATCTATCCAAATTAAATATTAATAAGCCCCATATTAATCCAAAAGCAATGGCCGTATAAATAGAGTCAAAAACTGTAAAAAGCGCATAACTTGAAGCGATAAAAGCCATTACAGCAGTAAAAAAAACAGTACCACCAATTCCGGCGTATTTTACTTGTTCAGATTTTGAGCAATTTTGAAGAAGGTCGGTGTCTGCACCTGAGCACATCCAAAAGAAGTTTTTTATCATAAAAAGAGGGTTTAATTAATTGCAACGTAAAAATCCTCTTATATGTTGTATAAAAAACTTTTTTGTTATACTAAAGTTTTGTTAAAAACAGTTTTAAGATTTTTTAGATAATTTATTTCACCTTAAAAAACCACCTGCTTTGCAGGTGGTCATGTTCTGACGGCTT